>NZ_FWZU01000005.1:300000-475087 GCF_900177375.1 Desulfovibrio gilichinskyi
CGCTGCTCTGGCACTGCTTCGGTTCTGATATTGCCACAGCGAAAAGGATTCTTGATAACGGCTGGTACATCTCCATCCCGGGGCCGATTACCTACAAGAAGAATGAAGAGGCGCAGGAAGCCGCAAAGTATATTCCGCTTGAGCGGATGGTTCTTGAAACAGATTGTCCTTACCTTTCTCCTGAACCGTGGCGCGGCAAGCGCAATGAACCAGCGTATGTGGTCTTCACTGCCGCAAAGGTAGCGGAGCTTAAAGGAATGGACGTAAATGAGCTTTGGGCTGCCTGTGCTAAGAATGCATATGATTTTTTCAGGCTGTAGTTTTTTATATGAGTATAATTAATGATTGAAAGCGACAAAATTATACGGTTCATGGGGTTGCGCATGCACACATGGACTATGAGCGAAACCGTGGATGAGATTTTCAGTCGGTTAAAGTACGGGCTGTTCACTCAGCATGTGGTGGTTAATGCGGCTAAGCTTATAAATATGGACCGGGATAAATCGCTTCGTGAATCTGTTGAAGGTTCTGATATCATTAATATTGACGGCATGAGTATAGTCTGGGGGGCGCGCTTTTTAGGGCATGATGTAAAGGAGAGAGTCGCGGGCTTTGATCTGTTTTATGCACTTCTGGATCGTGCACGAGAAGAAGGTGAGCCTGTTTTTCTGCTGGGCGCTAAGCCGGAAGTTGTGGAAAAAGCGGCCGCAAATCTAAGAATAAAATATCCTGAGCTTAATATAGCAGGCTTTCACCACGGCTATTTTTGGGATGACGAAGAATCTGTTGTAAAAGAAATTGCCAAGTCCGGCGCAAAGTTGCTCTTTGTCGCCATTACCTCACCTAAAAAAGAAAATTTCATTCATCGCTGGCAGCAAGAGCTGGGCGTAAACTTCGTAATGGGCGTTGGCGGAACATTCGATATTGCCGCCGGAATATCTAAGCGCGCACCTGAATTTATGCAAAAACACGGGCTGGAATGGTTTTATCGTTTGGTTCAGGAACCGCGCAGAATGTGGAAGCGGTATCTTGTTACTAATGCTTTGTTTGCTGTGAAATTGCTTAAGTTTAAGATTTTTGGGCGGTTTGCCAGCCGTGATAAAGATATTTTTTAAGAAAATTGTAGAGTGGATTAAACAAATATTTACTTCTTCGTAGTCAGGCGAAGAAAGGATTCCTAAGATGTTGAATCAGCATATTACCGATTATCTTCAATACTACGTGGATTCTAAGAAGAACCCTGATCATGCGGTAATGCTTAATGGACCTTGGGGGTCTGGGAAAACTTGGTTTATTAAGGAATTTGTTAAGGATTTTACCCCCACATATCAAGAAGTAATGAAGTTTTTTCATGTAAGTTTATATGGGACAAAATCCATAGAAGATATTGACGGTGAACTTTTTCGGCAAGCACATCCATTTTTGTCTTCAAGGTCTATGATAATAGGCAAGGCCGTAGCAAAAGGGTTTATGAAAGGGTTTTTGAAAATAGATTTAGACGGAGATGGAAAAGAAGATTTTAAGATTGAGCCAAATGATTTAAAGGGGGCTGTTACAGCTGATGATTTAGAAGAAATCAAGCCTGTTCTTATCTTTGATGATTTGGAACGATGTCCAATCGATATTATAGAGTTGCTGGGTTACATTAACCATTTTGTTGAAATACAGGGATATAAGGTTATCATCTTAGCGCATGAAGATGCTTTAAAAAAGAGATGGGAGAAAGCTAAAGATGGTAAAACATCTCATCGCTACGAAGAGATTAAAGAAAAGTTAGTAGGTAAAACGTTTACAGTTGAACCTAATGTTAGTGCCGCGATTAGTTCATTTGTTGATGATATTGAGCATGAGAAAAGCAAAGTCATATGCAAAAAGAATATTGAAGCTATCGAAATAATTTTTAATGAGTCTACATATAATAATTTGCGGCATATAAAGCGAGGGATTTGGGACTACTCTCTATTTGTGAATACTATTTCTGACAACGCTACAATTATGGCTAATGATGATTTTCTTAGTGATATGCTTAATTTGTTTTTGATTTATACGATTGAAGCTCGGAAGGGAATTATGAAAACAATGCATGATATAACAAATCCTTTAATACAGGTGATGATGGAAAAATATCGAGATGAAAAACCTTCAGAAGTCAGTACCGCTTTAAAAAAATATTCAATTGTTAATGCTGAAAATGCTCTTATTCGTTCTGAGATATGGGATTTTCTTCTTTTTTCAAAGAATGCAGTGTCTATATCTACGGTTGAAGAATCAATTTTAAGTACTTTTTATTTTTATAATGAGTCAACACCTGCATGGAAAAGATTATGGAGATATTACGATCTTGAAGATTCAGAATTTAGGGAACTTAAAAAAATAGTAGAAATTCAATTTAGTGAGTGTGATTTTGAATGCCCTCAAATACTTCTCCATGTTTTTGGCATTTTTTTACAATTGAATAAGGAAAATCTTATAAAATTAGATAAGCAAGAACTGGTTTCACGAGCAAATATGAATGTTGATATATTATTACAAAGAGGACTTTTATATACCAAAGACGTCTTAAGTAACGAGTACCTTGCCTTTAAACTTGATCGAGGATGGGATGGGCTCGGATATCATTGCGTTGAAAGTGAATTATTTATAAATGTGTGGAATTATATTAAAGCACAACTTTTAGTTGGCAAGCAATCTTTTTTAGAGGAAAAGTCTAAATATTTGTCGGTATTAATGGCTAAAGATCCAAATGCCTTTTTACAGTTAATTGTCCATACAAATTATGGAGAGAATCATTTTTTTGATAAACCTGTTCTACAGTATATTTGCCCGGTAGAGTTTGCTAGATGTTTTGCTAATTTAAGTAATGCAGGCAAAATGAGCATTCATAGCGCGATTTCTTTACGGTATGAAGCTTTTCGGGTTGATGCTCTTGTCGAAGAAGCAGAATGGCTTGAAAATGTACGCAGAGAAATAGAAAAAGAATCAATAAAATATCAAAATGAAGTGAGTTCAATTCATTTCGCCACCATGAATAATTATATTGATAACTCACTAAGAGATTTAAAAGAAGCAAAAGAAAAAGCCGCTTCATTAACCACCCCTCATACATAAATCAAAAAATCGGAAACGGTACCTAATCAGGAAAATTTTGTTTGCTGTGAAATTGAATAAGTGTAAATTATTCTGGTAAAAAAATGTCTAAAATAATTAGAGAATCCATTGCAGCAGATTATCCTCTTCTTAGTGAAATCTGGCTCCGTGCTTCCATAAAGGCCCATTCTTTTGTTCCAGATGAATTTTGGGAAAGTAAGGTAGATATTATGCGTGATGAATATCTGCCAGCATCTGAAACTTGGGTTATTGAAAACGGTTGTAGCTTGGCCGGATTCTTTTGTCTTGTGGATGATGTGCTTGCAGCTATCTTTATTGCTCCGGAATGGCAGAAGAATGGTTTTGGTTCTCGGTTAATGGAGAAAGCAAAGAAGCTGCGTACACGGTTGGAATTATCCGTTTATACTGCTAACTCCAGTGCAATTGATTTTTATAAATTTCACGGTTTTAATATTGTTGATAAGCGGCAGGACGTGCATACTTCATGTTCTGAGTTTGTTATGGAGTGGAAAGGTTAACAGTTTACGCTTTCGGGCTGAGTAACACATGAGGAATTCTTGTGAATCCAGATGAAAACGGACAATTATGTGATGAACTGAAGCTTATTTCAGACCGTGCTTACTCGCTTTTTTCTGCGGGGCAGGTAGAACCTGCACAGGCTCTTTGGTCCCGTGTTGTAAAGCTTGATCCTGATCACGCTGTTGCTCTTTTCATGCTCGGTCTATGCGCTCAGAAGCGTGGTGATCACACTGCTGCTGTTGATTTTCTTACACGCGCTTCCATCCTCATTCCTAATGAAGCTGATATTCTTAATTCCCTTGGTGTTTCTCTAAAAAATCTAGGCCGTCCGGCAGAGGCTTTTATTGTTTTTGAGCGGGCTTTGGCTTTGCAGCCGGATGACGGTTTTGCTGCATTTAATGCTGGCACGGTCCTGATGGCTCTTGGCCGTCTGGATGAAGCCGCGCGATATTTTAAAATTTCCGCTCAAACTGCGGAGCTTCACGCTGACGCACTGGAAGCTTTGATTCAAGTCTTATGCAAGCTTGATAAGGACAATGAAGCCTTGCCTGTCTGTGAGAATCTTATTGTTGCGGACCCTCGAAATCCGGCCGGACATTTCTGGCTTTGTGATATTCTGGCCCGTTTGAACAAGCCGGAGCAGGCTCTTCCTCATTCTCGGTGTGCGGTGGACCTTGCTCCTGATAATCCTGTGTATCTGTCTCAACTTGGCGATATTCTGCATAAGCTTGGTCGAAATGATGATGCTGTTTTGCGTTACCGTGACTCCTTGGAACATGATCCTGTTGATGTCAGTACTCGTAATAATCTTGGTGCGGCTTTAAAAACACTTGGTAAGTACGGGCTGGCGGAAGAAGAGTTTAAGCGTTGCCTTGAAATTGATCCGAATCATCTCTCCGCTCTGGTTAATCTAGGTGTTTCAGCTAAGGAATCAGGGGATGCCGCTAAGGCTTCAGGGTATTTTGAACGGGCTGTCTCCATTGCCCCTGCTGATCTGGATCTTAAACTTTATCTGTGTATGAGTCGCATCCCTTTTTATTATGACAGTGATGAAAAAATAACCCTTTGCCGCGAAAAGTATGAGCATGATTTGAATGATCTTTACAGCGCAGTTGCCAACGCTGAGATAAACGGTGATAAAAAATCTCTGGCAAAGCTTGCTGACGCAGTGGGAAAGCTTCAGCCTTATTATCTGCCGTATCAGGGGCAGTGTGACCGTAAGCTTATGAAAACTTACGGCTTTGTAATTTCCAAAGCTGTGAATGTAAGTTTTTCAGAAACAGTCACGAAGGGGCAAAGTTCATTCCCCGTCATACCAATGGTCCCCAAAGAAGGGGAGCGCATACGGGTAGGTATTGTCTCGGGACATTTTCGCAATCATTCTGTTTGGAAGATGCCTGTTAAGGGGTGGGTGTCCGGCCTTGATCGTAAACGATTTGAAGTCATCGGCTACAGCACTTCTCAGTTGGTTGATAGTGAAACAGATGTTGCGCGGCAGACTTTTGATAGTTTCAGAGATAATCTGAAAACGGTTACGGCTCTGGCTGAGTCCGTGGGCGGTGATGCTCCGCATGTCTTGATTTACCCGGAACTTGGAATGGACCCGCTTTGCGCTAAGTCGGCTTGTTTACGGTTGGCTCCGGTTCAATGCGTGTCTTGGGGGCATCCTGAAACCAGCGGCCTGGAAAGCATAGACTACTTTCTCTCCAGTGATTTGATGGAACCTGTAGATGGTCAGGAACATTACAGTGAACAGTTAGTCCGGCTGCCGGGGCTGGGTATCGATTATATTTATTCTTTGCCTGATCCAAGCGGAGATAGTCGGGCTGATTTCGGCCTTGCTAAAACAGATGTTGTTTATCTGTGTTTGCAGACACTTTATAAGTATTTGCCGCAGCAGGACAAAGTTTTTGCCGAGATAGCGAAGCGTGTTCCTGATTCACGCTTTGTATTTATTGAAAACAGCGGAGCGAGTCATCTTAACCGTCGTTTTCGTACCCGTCTTGAAAAGGTTTTCAGCGGGGCAGGTTTGAACCAACATGAACGGCTGGTCTTTTTGCCCTCGCTGCCGGGTGATCGCTTTCAGGCATTGATAGGTTTGGGTGATGTCTTTTTAGATTCTTTCGGCTGGTCCGGCTGTAATTCAAGTCTTGAGGCCATGTCTAAAAATGTTGCACCAGTGACATTTCCCGGCATGCTCATGCGGGGCAGGCATACGGCGGCGTTTCTTAAGCGCATGGATCTTGGCGAGCTGATAGCTTCTTCTGTCGAAGATTATGTCGAGAAAGCCGTTCTCCTTGGACTTGATCCGGATTATCGCCGCAAAATGGCAAACCTTATTCGTGAACGCATCAATCTCTGCTATGACGGCAGTGACGCAGTGAAAGGCTTAGAGAGTTTCCTTGAGGAAGCCGTTCGCCTGCTGCCTAAGATCGATTCTTAATTTCTACATCCCGAGTGCATTATAAACCGCCTGCATATCGACATTCTCCCGCACGACTTTTGCGAGCCTGTCCAGCGCGTCTTCCATTCCGAAGGTGGTCTGGATAGTTTCAAGCTTGGGCAGACCTTTTTTCTCGCGCAGGGAATCAATAAACCAGCGTCTGAACTCGTCGGCATCGAAAATGCCATGCATGTAGGTCCCCCAGATCATGCCGGATTTAATTCCGAATCCTAGAACCTTAGCGATAGGAACCGATCCGGTCAGCCCTTTGGGAACGATCATGGCGCGTACTGTCGGCAACAGCGGTTCTGTTTTTCCGTGATGGATTTCATAACCGCTGACATCCATTTTGCTTAACCCGTGGGTTCCGTTGATACGGGTCAGAGTTTTTTCCTGTCCCAGAGTTGTCTGGAGCGGGAGCAAACCTAATCCGTCTGCGGTCAATACTTCAGATTCTATTTCATCCGGGTCGCTGATGTATTGGCCAAGCATTTGAAGTCCGCCGCATATGCCTATTATTTCGGATTTTTCTTTAAGGTTTAAAATTGCCTGTGCAAGTCCGCTTTCTTTGATATGTGCAAGGTCCGAAAGGGTGCTTTTGCTGCCGGGAATAATGATGGCGTCAGGGGTTCCCATATCATCGGGATTGTCTACAATTCGTAAGTTTACATCAGGCTCACCTTTCAGCGCATCAAGGTCCGTGAAATTTGAAATGCGCGGCAGGTCGATGCAGACTATATCCACATAGTCGCGGTGTTTGCCACGGCTGCCGGACTTGCCGATGTCCTGTTTAAATGAAACTGAATCTTCATCCGGTAAACCTAGGTTTTCTATGTGCGGAATTACTCCTAGAACTGGTTTTCCGGTGCGATCAAGCGTGAAATTAAGTGCGGGGGTAAGCAGTGATGCATCCCCTCTGAATTTATTAAGCAGAAATCCGCAGACCATTTTGCGCTCATGCGCATCGATTAAGTCCATGGTTCCGGAAAGTGCTGCAAACACTCCTCCGCGATCGATATCACCAGTGATAATAACTTTCGCTTCGGCATATTCAGCCATTGCCATATTAACTATGTCGTGCTGTTTTAGATTAATTTCCGCAGGGCTTCCGGCTCCTTCAATCACCATGATGTCGCGGTCAACACTTAAGGAATCGTAAGCATTTTTAACAGCTTCAAACGCTGTGGGCTTATATTTTACGTAGTCCAGAACTTTCATGTTTCCGACAGGTTTGCCCATGATGATTATCTGCGAGCCCGTGTTGCTGTTCGGTTTAAGCAGAACCGGATTCATGCGGACATCAGGAGCCTGTTTACATGCCGCGGCCTGAGTAACCTGCGCCCGTCCCATTTCCAGACCTGCGTCAGTGACAAAGGAATTGAGTGACATGTTCTGCGCTTTAAACGGAGCGACTTTGTATCCGTCCTGTAGAAAGATTCTGCAAAACGCAGCCGCAAGAATGGATTTACCAGCATTGGAACAGGTTCCCTGAATCATGAGTGCCGGAGTTTTCTTCGCCTTTGTAGCGACGACTTCCATGCCGGTAAAGGAGCGCAAGCCGTCGATAAGTTTATTGTTCTCCTTCGCTGTCCTCACCGCTATGCGGAAATATGTGGAGTCCAGGCCGTCGAAGTTGTCGCATTGGCGCACGGCAATGTTATTTTTTATCAGGTGTTCAATGAGCCCTGTTGCATCCATGCCGACTCGTTGAACCTGACAGAGCATAAAATTTGCTTGTGCAGGAAAAGTCCTTATGCCCGGTATTTTGGCGATTCCTTGAACTAATTCTTCACGCAGACGGGTGGTGGTTTCAATGGTCCGGCGCGCGTAATCTTCATCTTTTATGCAGCGCAGTCCCACTTTCTGGGCGAGCAGGTTTACGGACCAGCAAGGCAGGATGTTTTTAAGTGCCATAATGATATCCGGCGAAGCAAATGCGAGGCCGAGGCGCAGGCCCGGTATGGCGTAAAATTTGGTCAGTGATAGAATCGTAATGACGTTGGGAGGACGTTTGCCGGTAAGCCTTTCGATATTAGGGATGAAGTCCGCAAAGGATTCATCAACAATAAAACGTGAATCAGGATGGGTGCGTGCAATTTTTTTTAGTTCTTCCGGGTCAAATGCTGTGCCCGTGGGATTATTAGGCTGAGCCAGAAATACCAATGCAGGTGAAGTTGATAGGAAAGATGAAAGTTTATCGAAATCAGGCGCAAATCCTTTTTGCGGATCTAAAGGAATCTGTTCGGTTTTAAGACCTGCGATTAAACATGAACGCTCATAATCCACATAACAGGGAACCGGTATCACTGCACGTTTGAATCCGCCAAGGCGGGTAATCGCGCTGATAAGTTCGGAGGCTCCGTTTCCTGCAATACATTCTGTCGGCCATACGGAATATTTCTGACAGGCGGCAAGAGTCAGTTCCGAGCTCTCAGGGTCAGGGTATTTGTCAACTTCATTAAGTGCGTTAACGACGACCTGTTGCAACCATGGCGGAGGTCCGAGGGGATTGATATTTGCGGAAAAATCAAGAAGTTCGGACGAAGAACATCCTGCCCGTTCAGCAAGTTTTTTAATGTTGCCGCCATGAGCGTATTTCTTTTCTTGTTCTGCCATATTAGTGATATTATCCTGTGAGTCCTGCATCCGCTCCCTCCGTGGAGTGAAGATTCATGAATTTAATCTTCTATAGCGTTTATTGGAATTGGATTCAAACTAATCATTAGCAGAAAAAATATGGGATAATATCTTAAAATTATACAAATTAATTGTTATATTTAATATTTGTGTAAAAGTTGCGGCTTCCCCGGAAACCCTTATTTCAGGCTCTCCGGGGAAGTCTGTGATGCCGCTTTTTAGCCGTTAACTCCTTTCATTCCTTCCTGATTATATCTGTCACCGAGAACTTTGTGCTCAATTAAAAGTTTGTCGATAACTTGCAATTCTTTGTCAGTGAAGGTCACATTTAATGAATTTATATTTGAATCAAGATTTTTGATTTTGGTTGTGCCCGGTATGGGAACGATGTTTTCGCCTTGTGCCATAACCCACGCCAGTGAAAGCTGTGCCAGTGAACAACCTTTTCCCTCTGCGATCAGGCTAAGGCTGTCTGCGATGGCTTTGTTGTTTTCATAAGCTTCTTTTTGAAAACGGGGCAGCATTTTCCTGACATCTGACGGATCATTTTCAGATAGCTTGCTGGAGCTTAAAAGACCGCGGCAGATAGGGCTGTATGGAACAAAAGTTACGCCCAGTTCCTGTGTCAGTGCGAGCATTTCTTTTTCCGGATCACGGGTTAACATTGAATATTCAGACTGCAATGCAGATACCGGATGAACGGCGTGTGCTCTGCGCAGGGTTTCCGCCGAAGCTTCGGATATTCCGATGGCTTTGATTTTGCCTTCTTTAACGAGCTTGGCCATTTCTCCGATAGTTTCTTCAATCGGTGTATTCACATCAACTCGGTGAATGTAATATAAATCAATGTAATCTGTGCCCAGTCTGCGCAAACTTTCATGGCAGGATTTGCGCACGTATTCAGGCTTACCGGAGATGTCGCGTGCATATTCTCCGCTTGCCCGAACTATGCCGAATTTGGTTGCAATAATGGCTTGATCTCGCCTGTCTTTTAGCGCGGCAGCCAGAAGCCTTTCATTGTGACCATCTCCGTACATGTCGGCGGTATCGAAGAAATTTACACCTTTGTCGAGTGCATGATGGATAAGTTTCGTTGCCTGTTCTTCGGATGCCGGTTCGCCGTAGAATTCACTAAGCCCCATGCAACCGAGCCCTAGTTTTGAAATCTTGATATCACTGTTGCCTAATTTTTTAAGGTTTTTGATGTCAGCCATTTTATACTCCGTTTGTTTTGGGTTAATTGGTAACTGAGTTTTTAAATATTCCTGACCGATAAATATGTCGAATATATCTTTCCAATCAGAGTAATATCTTTTATATATTATTGTATGGAAACAAGACAACTTCGATATTTTGTAGCTGTGGCAGAGGAGCTTCATTTCGGTAACGCGGCGAAACGGCTTAATCTTTCACAGCCGCCGCTTAGCCAGCAGATTATGAAGTTTGAAGATGAGCTTGGCGTGAAGCTTTTTGAACGTAACAAGCGTTCAGTAAAATTGACAGCGGCAGGCAAGTCGCTTTTGCAGGATGCTTATGCAATCTTAAAATCTATTGCGAAGGCAAAGCATAATCTTCAGGAAGTTGCGCAAGGCAGGAAAGGGCAGCTCCGTTTAGGATATATAGGCCCTGCAATGGATGGAACGCTTGCTGATATTATTCGTGAATACAAAGCAAAGTATCCTGACGTAACTTTTATACTTGAGGAAATGCCGACTAATTTACAAATCAAAGAAGTTGCGCTGGGGCGAATTGATATAGGTGTGGTCAGGCTTTTTAGACATGATCTGGGTGAGCTTGAAGGGAAAGTCTTCCATAAAGAAAGGTACGCCGTTGCTGTGCCGTCCGCACATAAATTTTCTGGTAAATCTGAAATTAATGTTGCTGAACTGGCTGGGGAACCTTTGATTTTCCCACCGCGCGAAAGTCAGCCTCGTCTTTATGATGAATGGTTTAGAGTTTTTGCAGAAGCCGGATTCAGTCCTAAAATTGTACAGGAGTCTGTAACAAAATCAGCCTCTTTAGCTTTGGCTGCCGCAGGAATAGGGCTTGCGATTGTGCCGGAAAGTTTAGCAAAACGCAGACTTGACGGAGTGCAATTCAAAACACTTATCGGGGATATTCCCTCGCTTGAAATGCATATTCTTTATAACCCGAAGCAGGTTTTTCCTGCGCTAAATAACTTTTTGAAGGTTGTGAGTGGTATTTCCGAGTGTAATTTTTAGCTTAAATGTTGTAACGTTTACAATAGCTGTGGAAAAATATTTTGGATAAGTTTATATGTGATAATATAAACAAATTATTTTAAAATTTATGAGTATATATAATGTCGTTACATAATGTTATGAAAAGGTTTGCACTTAGTCTTATTATTTTGTTTTTATTTTGTTTTAATGCTTTTCCTTCTCCTGCAATTCGTATTTCATCAGTAGTATATCCTCCCATAACTTCTGAAAAAGTTCTTACTGGACTTGGTTATGGAATGTGTATTGATATTGTGACCGAGGCTTTTAAAGCTGTCTCGGTTGGCGTTGATTATGACTTGTTGCCCATGTCCAGAAACGTTTGGTCTATTATACGCTTAAATGATGATGCCTGTTTAGGAACTATGGGGTGGTTCAGAAAAGCTGAAGCAGAAAAGCTTGTTGATTATGTGGATGTTGTTAATCTAAATTTCATGGGATTTTATAGGAAAAGCAGTTTTCCAGGTGGCGTATCCTTTAATTATCTGGATGAATTAAAGGATTACCGGTTTGGAAGTGTTCGCGGTAGCGGAAGCCAGAAAACACTTGAAGCTGCGAAACTAAAAGTCGATTTTGCACATGATATACGGTTAGTTTTTTTAAAATTGAATGCCCGCCGTACTGATTTTGCCGTGGCTTTTCGCGTAACGGGGAATTATCTTATAAAAAAACTGTTTCCAAATAATGTTGCTGATTATGCTTATATGGAAAAGCCGCTGCTTAAGGCTCCTATTTCGCTTATTTTCTTAAAAGATAAAGTGAAGCTTAAGAAAAGATTTTTGGATGGGTTAAAAATAATCGCAAAGAATGGAACATACCACAATATTTTAGTAAGATATTACGGTGATGCGGGTATTCCTGACGGGACCATACCTGATTTTATATTGGAGAATATGGGGGCGGGTAAGGAGTAAACCTTACCCCTCAAAAACAACCCTATTCCGTCCGGCTCCTTTAGCCATATAAAGTCTTTTATCCGCCATTCTGAGCATCCTATCGCCTAAGATCAAGTCGCATTCGTTAAGATTGGCGACACCTGCGCTTATGGTGACTGTGATTTCACCTGCGGAAGTCATCATCTTTGTTCCCGCGCAACCTGCGCGCATGCGTTCAGCCACTATCATGGCTTCTTCTTTCTTGGACCCGGGCATAAGCACTGCGAATTCTTCTCCGCCGTATCTGCAAACTATGTCCGCTCCTCGTCTGGAGTTTTGGAGCAGGACATCGGCAACCTGCTTAAGGGCTTCATCGCCAACGGCATGTCCGTAGGAATCGTTGATCAGTTTGAAAAGATCTATATCAATCATTATTACGGAAAGTTCGCCGCCCCTGCGTTTAATCCTTTGCGTTTCTTCGTCCAGTCTTATGAACAGGTAGCGGCGCATATATAGGCCTGTTAAGCTGTCTTCTATTGTCTGACGGAAAAGTTCAGAGTTTTCGAATGATATGGCGGCAACTGTTGATATTATGCCGAGCTGGAAAAGTTCCGAATTAGACCATGGCCTGAGGCTTTCGCGGTGCAGGGTTACAAAGCCTTTAACCAAGTCGCGCGACCCAACCAGCGGAATACATAAACATGTACCGCATTCCTCGATACAGCCGTCACCGGGTAATGGATAAAATGAATTTTTGCATTTTGCTCTGGCTACCGGCGCGCGGCTTTTCGCGGCTTCTGCCATTGCTTTGGTCATGGGGATTTCTTCGTCAGGAAATGTTCTTTCATGGTTTAGAGAGGCTGCTTTAACGATTAAGTTACTATCAATATCGTACATCATTATTGCGGCTTCTTTGCATGATCCAAGATCACAGAACGCTTCTAATGCTCTGTCCAGAAGAGTGTCTCTGTCCAGTTCCATTGCCAGCAGTCTGGTTGCAAAATTAACCGTCAGCAGCGTTGCGTCAAAGTCGAATTTGTCTATACTCATATCGATACTCATATCTATGCTCATGTGTATGGTGCTTAATTTATTAATATTTATATTTTGCAATAATTATTGCGGACTGTCGAATAGCAATTTTAGTAAAATTATTTACTTATTCAAATCTTTTAATAATTCTCAAAAGATATGTCCATTCATAAAGAATTATTAAAAATCCGCTAATTGTCTACCTGAATGATTCATTTTTAAAGATTGACATTTTTCCAGACATTCGCATAAATTTTATGGCGGTGATAAATTTTTATTACGAACAGGAGAGTAGCTTGGCGGGTAAGACTGGTTCGAAGCACGATATTATTAATGGGTATGTTTCTTTTGTTAATTTTTTAGGAGCTTTTCTGGGAGAGAATTGCGAAGTGGTTCTTCACGATACAAATAATAAAGAAAAGTCTGTTCTTGCCATTGCTAACGATCATATTTCAGGGCGTCGTATAGGAGCTCCTCTGACAGACCTTGCTTTGAAGTTTGTTATAAATAAAGTTTATGAAAAGCAGGACTGGGTTATGGGATATACAACCCAGTCGAGGGACGGGCGCGTTCTGCATTCAGCAACTTATTTTATAAAAGACGGAAATGGCGAACTTGTCGGTATGATTTGTATGAATATGGATACCTCAGACATTTTGGCTGCGCGCGATATTATGAACAGGTTTATAAGCAGCGCAGGGTTCGAAAAGACTCAAAAAAAAGAGTTGTTTGCAACGTCTGATCCTGTTGCAGAAACTGACGATTCAGAGCCTGTGGAGCATTTTGAAACTTTTCCGCATTCAATGGAAGACCTTACTGACTCTCTCATCTCAAAAGTTGTAGAGGATACTAAAATTCTTCCCGAGAGGATGACTTCTGATGAAAAACTGGCGGTGGTCGCAACACTGAACGATCATGGCGTCTTTATGCTTAAAGGTACAATTCGGGTAGTTGCAAAACATTTGGCAGTATCAGAGGCCACACTATACCGTTATCTGCAAAAAATTAACGTAAAGTAAGTTCTTTTTCACTAGAAGCCTGAGAAATATCTGTTTTCAGGCATTTTTTCTTGCGAGGTGTGATAATAATTTTTTATCAATAAGATAAATTCTTATTGACTCACGGTTATTTTATTCCTATGAGAAAGACGTTGCAACCACTCTTTTGGGTTGCTCGGTCAAAATCAAATAAGAAGTCAGTTATAGGGAGAAACAAGAATGAAGAAAGTTATCGTAAGCGAAAAGGCTCCAGCAGCAATAGGATGTTATTCACATGCAATCGAAGCTGGAAATATGGTTTTTACCTCCGGTCAACTGCCTATTGACGCTGCAACAGGTAAAATGCCTGAAACTGCGGCAGAGCAGGCAAAACAGTCTCTTGAAAATGTTAAACACATTTTGGAAGCTGCCGGATTAACCATGGATGATACAGTAAAAACAACTGTATACATCAAAAATATCAGCGATTTTCCTGCAGTAAACGAAGTTTATGCAACCTATTTCGCTAAACCTTTCCCTGCCAGAAGTTGTTTTGAAGTGGGTAACCTGCCTCTTGGAGCGCTGGTAGAGATTGAGGTTATTGCTTCCAGATAATTGATATTAGCGGCTGAGTGGTGAGTGGAAATTTAAAAAGATTGGTTTAAAAAGCATATTTATGGGGTGTAAAATGTCTTCAGAATCACGGTTGAAAGAATTCGGCTTGATATTTAAGCTTCTCGTGGGGATTGCAGCAGGTGTTGTGATAGGGCTCTTTGCCAATGACGCCGTAATGGAAGTAATGGTAACAGTTAAATACGTAATCGGTCAGTTAATATACTATACGGTTCCCCTTGTTGTTATTGGTTTCATTGCTCCTGCTATTACAAGACTTGGTCACAATGCCCACAAAATGTTGGGCGCAGGTGTCGGCCTTGCGTATCTTTCAGCAGCCGGAGCAGCCACAATGGCCGCTTTTGCCGGATATGCTCTCATTCCACATCTTTCTATTGCCACTCATATGGAAGGGTTGCAGGAACTTCCTAAGGTTGTTTTCCAGTTAAATATACCTCCTGTTATGTCTGTTATGACTGCACTTGTCACAGCCATAATTATAGGAATCGCTACAATCTGGACTCAGGCTAAAAATTTTGAAAACATGCTGGGTGAATTTGAATCAATTATGATGCAGGTTGTTAACCGCATTGTTATTCCTATTCTTCCTGTTTTCATTGCTGCAACGTTTGCCGGGCTTGCTTACGAAGGAAGCCTGACTCATCAGCTTCCCGTCTTTTTGGAAGTTATCGTAATCGTTTTGGTCGGCCATTTCATCTGGCTCACAGTTCTTTACACAATTGCCGCACTTATCTCTAAGAAGAACCCGATGGAAGTCGTTAAACATTATTTACCTGCATATCTGACAGCTGTCGGAACAATGTCCAGTGCTGCAACATTGCCTGTTTCACTTGAATGTGCCGGTAAATCAAAAGTTCTTTGTAAAGACACCGTTGAATTTATGGTTCCACTCGGAGCAACTATCCATCTATGCGGTTCAGTTTTGACTGAAACATTTTTTGCCATGACTATCTCAATGATGCTTTACGGTCATATGCCTACAGTTGGAACAATGGCACTATTTGTCGGTCTTTTCGGAATATTTGCAATCGGTGCTCCCGGCGTTCCCGGTGGAACCGTTATGGCTTCTCTCGGAATCGTTGTAGGTGTTCTTGGATTTGATCCTGCAGGCGTAGCACTTCTCCTTGCAGTTTTTGCATTACAGGACAGCTTCGGAACAGCATGCAACGTTACCGGTGACGGAGCTCTTGCTCTGATGCTTGAAGGGATTTTTAACCGTCACGGTGAGCTGGAAAAATTACATCTCAGCCCTGAAGGACAGGATATATAATGAGTAAACAAGATTGGTCTGCTTATGCAGATATTATCAACCGCGAAGTTGTGCCTGCGCTTGGATGCACAGAGCCGATAGCCATTGCTCTGGCGGCTGCAAAAGCTGTTGAAACTTTAGGTTGTCAGCCTGAAAAAACAATAGTTAAAGTCAGCGGTAATCTGCTTAAAAACGGAATGGGAGTCGGCGTTCCCGGTACTGGAATGACTGGTCTGGATATCGCCGCAGCTGTCGGAATTACCGGCGGAAAGTCAGAGCTGGTTCTTGAAGTTCTGCGTGATCTGACAGAAGAGCAGGTCAGCGTTGCTAAGAAAATGCTCACAGATAACAAGTTGTCTGTTGAACTGGCTGAAACCGAAGAAACTTTATACGCAGAAGTCCTTGTACAGTCAGGTGACGACTCTGCTCGTTGTGTACTGGCTAGATCGCATAGCGCAATCGTACTTGTTGAGAAAAATGGAGTTGAAGTTTTTTCTGCTCCGTGGATCAGCGTAGAGGATGATGACAGCGATTGTAAGTTAACAATGAAAGATATCTTTGAATATGCAACAAAGGCTCCTGTAGAATCGCTTAAGTTTATACTTGAAGCAGCCAGGCTGAATGAAGCGGTAGCTTCTGAAGGGCTTGCAAGCGATTGGGGACTTAAGGTCGGAAGATCGATGGTGCGCGATATCGAAGACGGACTTCGCTCTGACGATGTTGTTTCATACGCTGTAAGACTGACTGCCGCGGCCTCTGATGCTCGTATGGAAGGCATAAGCATGCCGGTAATGAGTAATTCAGGAAGCGGAAATCAGGGATTAACAGCAACTCTTCCGGTTGTCGCTTTTGCAAAACACTATAAGTCCACCGAAGAACAATTGATTCGTTCTTTAATTATGAGCCATCTCACAGCAATACATCTCAAGCATAGTCTTGGACGTTTATCCGCGCTGTGCGGAGCAAGTCTTGCTGCAACTGCAGCTGGATGCGGTATTACTTTGATACTTGGCGGCGGGCTTAAAGAAGTCGAAGGAACAATACGCAACACCTTGGGTGATATCGCAGGGATGGTTTGCGACGGTGCTAAGACTTCCTGTGCACTTAAAGTTGCTTCTGCTGTAGAAGCCGCAATAAATGCAGCTTTCCTTTCAATGAAAGGGATCTGCATTCCGGGGAAAGACGGCATAATGGACGATAACATTGAAACCTGTATTAAAAATATCGGTTATCTCGGATCATTCGGTATGATCGGAGCTGATAAAGCTATCTTAAAGATTATGACCAGTAAAAAAGCTGCTGCATAAATCTGATATAAATTGTCTCACAAAAAAACCCCGTCAGAATTTCTGACGGGGGTTTTTTGTTTGTTATTCTTAGGTCTTATTCAAATTCTACTTTCAACCGTTCTGCAATGGTTTTAGCAGCTTTTCTACCTGCTCCCATGGCGGAGATTACAGTTGCTGAACCCCCGACGATGTCTCCTCCGGCAAAAACATTCGGAATAGAAGTTTCACCTGTTTCAGGATCAGCTTCAATGTATCCGCGTTTGCTTAAGGTGAGGCCTGGAGTAGCTTCGAGAAGCACCGGGTTGGCTCCGGTTCCGACTGCAAGGATGACCATGTCGACTTCCAGTTCTTTTGTCTTGCCTTCAACCGGAACAGGTCTGCAGCGACCTGAGTCGTCCGGCTCACCTAGTTCCATTACCTGTAAGGTCATGGACTTAACGTGTGAGTTTTCATCTGCATTGATGGAAATAGGGGAAGTGAGCAGTTCAAGCTGCACACCTTCTTCAATTGCGTGATGAAGCTCTTCACGTCTGGCGGGCATTTCATCCTGAGTACGACGATAAGTTATGTAGACATTTTCCGCGCCGAGCCTGAGGGCTGTGCGGGCTGCGTCCATAGCAACGTTTCCGCCGCCGACAACTGCAACATTGCGCGGTCTCGGGGCCGGAGTGTCGTAGTTGGGGAAGTCGTACGCACGCCCTAAGTTGATGCGGGTCAAATACTCGTTAGAAGAGTAAACGCCGACGAGGTTTTCACCGGGGATGTTCAGGAACCATGGCAGCCCTGCGCCTACACCGATGAAAATGGCATCGAAACCGTCATCAAGAAGGTCTTGAATCGTGATAGTTTTACCGCCGACCCAGTTGGGAAGAAATGTAACGCCTTTAGCCCAGAGTGCTCCGACTTCGCGGGCGACAATGGATTTGGGGAGTCTGAATTCAGGGATACCATAAACAAGAACTCCGCCGATTTCGTGCAGAGCTTCATATACTGTGACAGGTACGCCGCGCGCGGCAAGATATCCCGCAACCGTAAGGCTTGAAGGGCCTGAACCGATACATGCTACTTTTACATGTTCGTTTGGCAGACTGCACGCTGTGTCACCTGTGATCATTTCACAGGCGGAGTCACTGTCGAAAGTGTCGGCAACGAATCTTTCAAGACGGCCGATGGCAACAGGTTCATGCTTTTTACCGAGAATACAGGACCCTTCGCACTGATTCTCCTGAGGACAGACTCGTCCGCAGACGGCAGGCAGGGCGTTGGTCTGTTTGAGAACTTTATATGCAGAAGGAATATCTCCTACTGCTAGATGTCCGATGAAACTTTTAATATCGATTTCAACAGGACAGCCTTTCTGACATGTAGGAACTTTGCACTGGATGCAGCGGTTTGCTTCTTCAATAGCCTGCTCGCGGCTGTAACCAAGTGCGACTTCTTTGAAGTTTTTGTTGCGGACATTTGCAGGCTGTTCCGGCATGGGAGTACGGGTGGGGTTGAACTTTTTTTTATTTACCATGCTCGCTCCTGAACAAATCCATTGATTCGCCCTCTTGCTTTTTATACTGGGCAAGGCGCATTCTGAGTTCGTTAAAGTCCACTTTGTGTCCGTCGAATTCCGGGCCGTCAACACATGCAAAGCGGGTTTCTCCGCCGACGTTGCAGCGGCAGGCTCCGCACATTCCGACTCCGTCAACCATAATAGAGTTAAGGCTTACTACGGTCCTTACTCCGAAAGGTTTTGTGACTTTAGAAACGGCTTCCATCATAGGAACCGGGCCGATGGCGACAACTTCTGCAACATCTTTATCTTTTTCAAGACGGTCACGGAGAACTTCGGTAACAAATCCTTTGTGTCCGGTACTTCCGTCGTCAGTTGCGATCAGAAGTTCAGGACAGAATCCGCCGAGTTCATCACAGAACAGGAGCAGGTCTTTGCTGCGGGCACCGACAATTGCGACAACATGGTTGCCTGCTCTGTGGTGACCTTTAGCAATGTGGTGCATGGCGGCAATTCCGGTTCCGCCGCCGACACATATGACGGTTCCGCATTTTTCAATATGAGTAGGCTTTCCGAGAGGTCCGCAGACGTCAAGGATGGTGTCGCCTTCTTTCAGTGTTTCAAGAAGAGCCGAACTTTTACCTACAACGAGGTAAACAATGGTGATTGTTCCGGCATCCAGATCCGTATCAGCAATAGTCAGAGGAACACGTTCCCCTTTGTCGTGGATACGAAGAATGACGAAGTTGCCCGGTTTTGCCTTTTTGGCAATTTGAGGTGCATGAATAACCAGCATGCTTGTCTGGCCTGGAATCAGCGCCTTTTTTCGAAGAATTTTGTTGCTCATAGTCTCCTACATCGCTTGAGTTTAGTGAGGAAAGATAAGTCTTTGGATTATATATGGGATGGATAGCTTAATATAAGTAGCAGGCCCCCAGTACAACTGGAGGCCTGATGAATTGTACAGGATTACTTTTTTAGAGAGTTACAGTTAATATAGTCCCAATGGGCTTTCATCTAAGCTTATGTATATATTCTTGGTTTGGCTGTAGTGAGCGAGCATCATCTTGTGAGTTTCACGGCCGATACCAGATTTTTTATATCCGCCAAAGGGGCTGTGCGCCGGGAGCTGGTTATAAGTATTGATCCACATCCGTCCAGTTTCAACTGCTCTCGCTACTCTTATTGCACAGTTGATATCTTTGCTCCAAACCGCTCCGCCCAGACCGAATTCGCTGTCATTGGCCATCGCAATTACTTCTTCTTCGGTTTTAAACTTAATGACACAGACTACCGGACCGAAAATTTCTTCTTGGGCTATGTACATTGAATTGTCCACATCGGCAAAAATAGTTGGGCTTATAAAACTTCCTTTTGCAAGCTCTCCTTCAGTTAATCTGGTTCCACCTGTAACAAGACGTGCACCTTCTTTTTTGCCTATTTCTATGCAATTCAGAACCTGATTAAGCTGATTTTCACTAATCAGACATCCCATTGTCGTATCTTCTTTCCAAGGCATTCCGACTTTAACCGTATTAAATTTTTCGGTTATTGCTGCAAGAAAGCGATCATAAATATCTTCATGAACGAAGATTCTTGAGCCTGCACAACAAACTTGCCCCTGATTAAACAGAATGCCAAGCAGAGCACCTTCCACTGCTTTTTCCCAGGGGCAGTCAGGGAAATAAATATTGGCTGATTTTCCGCCGAGTTCAAGGGTTGCTGGAATAAGCTTTTTTGCGGCGGCATCAGCTATCATGTATCCGATATCCGTTGATCCTGTGAAAGCCAGTTTATTGAATCCCTTGTGTTCTAAAATATAATTACCAGTTGTTGAGCCTTTTCCGGTGATGACATTTACTACTCCTGGGGGCAGAACTCTATCCAGAATTTTTGCAAATTCAAGGACGCTTAATGACGTTTCAGATGATGGTTTTATTACCACAGTGTCGCCAGCCGCAAGAGCCGGAGCAATCTTCCAAGCCGCCATAAGAAAAGGAAAGTTCCAGGGGATTATCTGGCCAACCACTCCTATTGGTTCATTCAAAACAATACTCATGGTTTTGTCGTCGATCATCGTTGCAGTGCCTTCTTCTGTTCTGACGGCACTGGCAAAATATCTAAAATGGTCTGAAGCAAGTGGGATGTCTATGTTTTTGGTTTCTCTAATGGGCTTTCCGTTGTCCAGCGTTTCCACTAAAGCCAGTTTGTCGGCTTCTTCATCAATAAGATCTGCAATTTTTAGAAGATAAGAAGCGCGTTCTTGGGGAGAGATCTTTTTCCATGTAGTAAAAGCTTTCCGAGCAGCGGCTACGGCCATGTCAATATCTTCTCTGCCGGCATTGACGCATGTTGCAAGCTCTTCACCATTGGCAGGGCAATATACTTTAAATGTTTTGCCCTCCTTACCATCTATCCATTGTCCATCAACATACAGCTTGTAACTTTGATCAATTGGTGTCTGCATAAGTGTTCCTCCAAATAAGATTAAGTAAATAAAGCTCCTTCCCACTTCAGACCCGTTTGTCTGGAGTAAGTTGAAGCTCTACAGCAAGTATGGTGCCGCATGTAAGCTAAGTTGTAATGATGGGATAAACAGGGATGTTTTTGAGGTGTTATGGTGAGTCTATCTTTTTTAGTTGTTGAGCTTTGTGGAACACTTTGAACAAGTGTCCCGTTATTTGGTACATATGTTCAGTTTATGATTTCTAAATTCTTTGAATTGGAGTCAGGATTATTTGAAAAATTGTTGTTTGGAAATATTGTAGAAACTCATTTTACGGTAAACGGTGTTACGGGAAAGGTGCATTGCTTTGGCAACCTTGCTGATATTACCACTATGTATGTCCAGAGATTTAATAAGAGCTTCTTTTTCGATTAGAAGGCCTGACATCCCTTTCGGACAAGGGATCTGCGCAGAACAAATAGGAGAAGCTGAGGAAAAGGTTTCCTCTTGTATCTGAGTTATTCTCGCTGGCAAATGCTCAACGCACAGGCTTGTAGTTCCGTGTCCCGTACTGACCAGTTTTTCGACTACATTTTCAAGTTCGCGAATGTTTCCTGGCCATTCATATTTCATAAGTTGTTGCAGTAGATTGTCTGGGACGCAATCAATGTGGCGATCAAGTCGTGTGCATATTTTTTTTAGAAGATAATTGAATAGATCGATCAGGTCTTCCATTCTGTCTCTGAGCGGAGGAACCCGAACATGTATTACATTTAATCGATAGTAAAGGTCAGCCCGAAAATTTTCTTTGTGAACTTCTTTTTGGAGGTTTTTATTTGTAGCACAAACAAATCGAACATTTACAGGGATAGTATGATCCCCACCGATACGAGTTATTTTCTTATCTTGAAGTACACGTAAAAGGATGGCTTGCTGGTCAATCGGCATGTCTCCGATTTCATCTAGAAAAAGAGTCCCACCATCCGCCATTTCAAATTTTCCAGGTCTGCCGCCGCGTCTGGCTCCGGTAAAAGCCCCTTCATTGTACCCAAAAAGTTCACTGGAAATTAATTCTCTGGGTAGTGCTGCGCAGTTCAGTGCTATAAAAGGACCATTCTGGCGAGGACTCTGATTATGTATGGCTTGCGCGAATAATTCTTTCCCTGTGCCGCTCTCGCCGGAAATAAGGATATTGCTTGTACTTGATGCAGCTCCTTTAGCGATTCTTATTGCATCTTGCAGTTTTGAACTGGAGCCGATGATGTCTGTAAAATTGAAAGAGGCTTGCGATCCGCTGAAGCGGTTTACCAGTTTTTTAATATTGTTTATCTGGTTTAAAAATAGAACCGCACCGTTTGAATTCCCATCCCCGTCCTTAAGCGGTTTGGTTGTCACAAGGCAATGGCAACGCCCCTTGGTTGTTTCAACCATCATCTCCATTTCTTTATGTTCTTTTTCTTTTTCTAATTTTTCTAGAATCTTAGGAGATTTTCCTAGAATCTCTCTTACGTATTTTCCTTTAATATCTGCGCCTAGTATCTGAGTTGCTGGCGGGTTGACCTGAATGATTCTTCCTTCTTTATTTATTATTATAGCCCCATCTGACATAGTATGAAAAATGTTATTCAAACTGTTGTTAAGTACATTTAATTCATAATTTTTATTTTTAATTCTGATTTGATCTTTTATAGCTTCAACTGCCGCAACGATCATACCAAGGGTATGCAGATGGACTTCACTGGAGGGTCCGGAAACTTGTAAAACACCGATAACTGTCCCGGTATCGTTAAAAATAGGAGCAGCTGAACAAGTCCAGTGGTGCAACTTGGCACAGTAATGTTCTTCACCTGATATCTGAATAGGAACTTTCAGTTTAAGGACGGTGCCGATCCCATTTGTCCCAACCGCCTCTTCTGTCCAGTTAGTTCCAGCTACCAAGTTGACCTTTGAGGCACTGTCCGCAATGTCATAATCACCGATGCATTCTATTATAACTCCAAGTTCATTTGATAGAAATACTACTAATCTTGAACCTGCTATGAATTCATAAAGTCTATCCATAAAAGGTTTCGCAATTTCAACAAGATGCATATGGCGAATGCGTAACTGTTTCAGCTGATATTTATTGAGGATAAGATTGGATATTTTGCTATATGGATCAACATTCGCTTTATAACACCGATGCCAGGACTCAGCTATTTCAGGTCTAACTGTCTGCGGTTGAAGCGAGCCTGTAATTACAAACTGCTCCCATGCTTTTTTTAGAGTAACACCAGATAGCTTAAATCCATTATTTGAATTCACTTTTCATACTTCCCTGTCAGATTTTTAAGTTAAAATGTAAGAAGGTATGCTGATTCTTGTTTTTCCAATTCAGGTGATAGCTTTAGCAAGTGCTGTTTGTATTGATTATCGGGATGTTTTAGTTAAAAATTCTTTAATAATGAGGCAAAAAATTAATCTTTGCATTTTATATTGTCAATAAAATCATGGAAAGTTAAAATATTAATATGCTAAATATAACAGGTTAAGTTTATTTATATTTTTCATTAATAAGGAAGTTAATATTTATATTACTCTTTGATTAGTACCGAACAATTTTATAAAAAGTATCGTTTTCATGTTACTTTTTATAAATTTATTCATTATCTTCTTATGACTTTAGTATAAAAAAAACCCCCGTTAGAATTTCTGACGGGGGTTTTTTGTTTGTTATTCTTAGGTCTTATTCAAATTCTACTTTCAACCGTTCTGCAATGGTTTTAGCAGCTTTTCTACCTGCTCCCATGGCGGAGATTACAGTTGCTGAACCCCCGACGATGTCTCCTCCGGCAAAAACATTCGGAATAGAAGTTTCACCTGTTTCAGGATCAGCTTCAATGTATCCGCGTTTGCTTAAGGTGAGGCCTGGAGTAGCTTCGAGAAGCACCGGGTTGGCTCCGGTTCCGACTGCAAGGATGACCATGTCGACTTCCAGTTCTTTTGTCTTGCCTTCAACCGGAACAGGTCTGCAGCGACCTGAGTCGTCCGGCTCACCTAGTTCCATTACCTGTAAGGTCATGGACTTAACGTGTGAGTTTTCATCTGCATTGATGGAAATAGGGGAAGTGAGCAGTTCAAGCTGCACACCTTCTTCAATTGCGTGATGAAGCTCTTCACGTCTGGCGGGCATTTCATCCTGAGTACGACGATAAGTTATGTAGACATTTTCCGCGCCGAGCCTGAGGGCTGTGCGGGCTGCGTCCATAGCAACGTTTCCGCCGCCGACAACTGCAACATTGCGCGGTCTCGGGGCCGGAGTGTCGTAGTTGGGGAAGTCGTACGCACGCCCTAAGTTGATGCGGGTCAAATACTCGTTAGAAGAGTAAACGCCGACGAGGTTTTCACCGGGGATGTTCAGGAACCATGGCAGCCCTGCGCCTACACCGATGAAAATGGCATCGAAACCGTCATCAAGAAGGTCTTGAATCGTGATAGTTTTACCGCCGACCCAGTTGGGAAGAAATGTAACGCCTTTAGCCCAGAGTGCTCCGACTTCGCGGGCGACAATGGATTTGGGGAGTCTGAATTCAGGGATACCATAAACAAGAACTCCGCCGATTTCGTGCAGAGCTTCATATACTGTGACAGGTACGCCGCGCGCGGCAAGATATCCCGCAACCGTAAGGCTTGAAGGGCCTGAACCGATACATGCTACTTTTACATGTTCGTTTGGCAGACTGCACGCTGTGTCACCTGTGATCATTTCACAGGCGGAGTCACTGTCGAAAGTGTCGGCAACGAATCTTTCAAGACGGCCGATGGCAACAGGTTCATGCTTTTTACCGAGAATACAGGACCCTTCGCACTGATTCTCCTGAGGACAGACTCGTCCGCAGACGGCAGGCAGGGCGTTGGTCTGTTTGAGAACTTTATATGCAGAAGGAATATCTCCTACTGCTAGATGTCCGATGAAACTTTTAATATCGATTTCAACAGGACAGCCTTTCTGACATGTAGGAACTTTGCACTGGATGCAGCGGTTTGCTTCTTCAATAGCCTGCTCGCGGCTGTAACCAAGTGCGACTTCTTTGAAGTTTTTGTTGCGGACATTTGCAGGCTGTTCCGGCATGGGAGTACGGGTGGGGTTGAACTTTTTTTTATTTACCATGCTCGCTCCTGAACAAATCCATTGATTCGCCCTCTTGCTTTTTATACTGGGCAAGGCGCATTCTGAGTTCGTTAAAGTCCACTTTGTGTCCGTCGAATTCCGGGCCGTCAACACATGCAAAGCGGGTTTCTCCGCCGACGTTGCAGCGGCAGGCTCCGCACATTCCGACTCCGTCAACCATAATAGAGTTAAGGCTTACTACGGTCCTTACTCCGAAAGGTTTTGTGACTTTAGAAACGGCTTCCATCATAGGAACCGGGCCGATGGCGACAACTTCTGCAACATCTTTATCTTTTTCAAGACGGTCACGGAGAACTTCGGTAACAAATCCTTTGTGTCCGGTACTTCCGTCGTCAGTTGCGATCAGAAGTTCAGGACAGAATCCGCCGAGTTCATCACAGAACAGGAGCAGGTCTTTGCTGCGGGCACCGACAATTGCGACAACATGGTTGCCTGCTCTGTGGTGACCTTTAGCAATGTGGTGCATGGCGGCAATTCCGGTTCCGCCGCCGACACATATGACGGTTCCGCATTTTTCAATATGAGTAGGCTTTCCGAGAGGTCCGCAGACGTCAAGGATGGTGTCGCCTTCTTTCAGTGTTTCAAGAAGAGCCGAACTTTTACCTACAACGAGGTAAACAATGGTGATTGTTCCGGCATCCAGATCCGTATCAGCAATAGTCAGAGGAACACGTTCCCCTTTGTCGTGGATACGAAGAATGACGAAGTTGCCCGGTTTTGCCTTTTTGGCAATTTGAGGTGCATGAATAACCAGCATGCTTGTCTGGCCTGGAATCAGCGCCTTTTTTCGAAGAATTTTGTTGCTCATAGTCTCCTACATCGCTTGAGTTTAGTGAGGAAAGATAAGTCTTTGGCCCTCATAAAGCAAGGAACTAAGTCATATACCGTACTTGCCAAAACTGATTTAACGTATTATATTTAAAACAGTACTTTGGTAATCTGTTTTTAGCTGCTTCCACGGATGGAAGCCGAAAATCCCACGTATCCTTCATGGATGATTGCGGTAATGCCGCAGGAACGACGGGCTGCCTACGCAGGCAAGCTGTTGTTTTATGTTTTCGTGGATCGGTTTCTTTAGTGGAGAATTTTATGCGAATAGCAGCACAGTCCGTAAATTTATACGCAGAAAATGCCCAAAGATGGGCCGTGCAAACTGACGCCGTATCTGAAAATGTACAGGCACGTGTTAAAACGCGTAGTTTTGGACTGAATTTAGGGAAGCTGGGCGTAAGTTTCACTGCAAAGGACCTCGAATTTGAACCAAGCGAAGCACAAGTTGCATCGCAGGAGTTTCGGTCAAAATCATATCCCCGTACTCAGAGCGAAGAGAGCGACGTTCAAGATGTTGCTAAATATCTTATGCAAACTCAAACAGCTCTTTCCGAGGATCCTGTAACATACACTTCAAGCAATTCAGGGTATAAATTAAGTCGAGCTATTTCGGCTTATACGCAGCAGTCAGGTTCGCTGAACAGCTCGCAGCCCGGAAGAGCTCTGGGCAAAGTGTAATTCCTGAACGTAATAAACTATGGCCTGCAAAGGCTATGGTTTTGCTTATGAAAATGAGATTTAACGCGTCTTTTTCAGTTGAAGATTGCTAGCAGCTTATATCTGAAGTACTGTATGATTAGTACTTAATTTTTCTTTTAGTACTTTATTTTACCACTAATGTAATTTGATGGATCAATCAATTCTTTTTGTGAAAAAATATCTATCGAATTTATTCAGTTAAATCCATCTCTTTTTGGCTTATTTGTGAGCCTGCTTTATTCTCCCATTCTTTTGTTTGATTTGGGGTGGCATTACGTATTAGACAGTATGAAGCAAATACCGTAATAAGGTCTCGCTTTGGGCCATATCCGTGTGGCAAAATAACGTTAAATTTAAGGAGCCGGCAGTTCGGTAATATGAACGTCGACCGTTTTAATATGGTAAAAATATCAAATATAAGAAATTTCAGTATTATCGCTCACATCGATCACGGTAAATCAACTTTGGCGGACCGTATCCTTGAAATCACCGGTCTTGTCGGTGATCGCGATAAAAAAGCTCAATATCTTGATAAGATGGATCTTGAGCGTGAGCGTGGAATCACCATCAAAGCTCAGAGTGTCCGTATTCCTTATAAAGGTTCAAATGGTGAGGACTATATCCTTAACCTGATTGATACTCCCGGGCATGTTGACTTCAGTTATGAAGTTTCGCGTAGTCTTGCCGCTTCTGACGGTGCTTTGCTGGTTGTTGATGCAACGCAGGGCGTTGAGGCACAGACTCTTGCCAACGTGTATCTCGCTCTTGATCATGACCTTGAAATTATTCCTGTTTTAAATAAAGTTGATCTGGCCAGTGCTGATGTTGACAGGGTTGCCGGTGAAATTGAAGAAATTATCGGTCTGGATTGCTCAGATCCTCTCATGATAAGCGCGAAAACAGGTCTTAATGTGGATAAAGTCCTTGAATCAATTGTAACGAATCTTCCCGCTCCGACAGGATCTCCGAATAAACCGCTTAAGGCTCTGATTTTTGATTCATGGTACGACTCATATCAGGGCGTAGTTGTTCTTTTCCGTATTTTGGATGGAACAATTAAAAAGGGCGACAAAATTCAGATCTTTTCTTCCAAGTTGATTTTTGATGTCACCTCTTTAGGCGTTTATTCCCCGGAAGCTCTCAGCGTTAAAAGCCTCAGTGTCGGAGAGGTCGGTTTTCTGTGCGCCAGCATGAAGGAGCTAAATGATGCTCCTGTAGGGGATACTATTACGCTGGCTTCTGATCCTGTTAAAGAGCCTTTCCCGGGTTTTCAGGAAGTTAAGGCCATGGTTTTTTGTGGATTATATCCGGTTGAACCTGCCGAATATGAGCCGCTTAAAAGTGCACTTGAAAAATTGCAGCTTAATGATACTGCTTTTTCATATGAAGCTGAGTCCTCCACCGCTTTGGGGTTTGGTTTCCGGTGCGGTTTCCTCGGCCTTTTGCATATGGAAATTATTCAGGAACGGCTGGAGCGTGAATTTCAGGCTAAGCTGATTGCAACTGCTCCTTCGGTTATTTATCAGGCAAAGCTCATGAACGGTACTGTTCTTGAAATTGATAACCCCAGTAAAATGCCTGACGCAACGGAGCTGGAATCTCTTTCTGAGCCTTATTGCCGGCTGGAAATTCATGTCCCGAATGAGTATGTCGGAGCCGTTCTTAAGCTTTGTGAAGAAAAACGCGGTCTTCAGAAGGATATGCGCTATCTTTCTTCATCAAGAGTTATTATTACTTACGAAGTTCCTTTCGCGGAAATTATGTATGACTTCTTTGATAAATTGAAGTCTCACACGAAAGGTTATGCCTCACTTGATTATGAAATTATTGATTATCGTGTCTCGAATCTTGTTAAACTTGACATTTTGATTAACACTGAACCGGTTGATGCCTTTTCAGTGATTGTTCATAAAGATTCGGCATATGCACATGGTAGAAGTCTTGCTTTGAAGCTCAAAAGAGCTATTCCGCGTCAGATGTTTGAAGTTGTAATTCAGGCTGCAATAGCCAGAAAAATTATTGCGAAAGAACGAGTTGCCCCGTTTAGGAAAAACGTTATTGCCAAGTGTTACGGCGGAGATATTTCCCGTAAACGCAAGCTTCTGGAAAAACAGAAGGAAGGTAAGAAGCGTATGAAGAAAATGGGGAATATTGAAATTCCGCAGGAAGCTTTCCTTGTAGTACTAAAAGCCGGAGACGAATAGGTCACGGTTTTAAAAAACGATATTTCCAAGGGGTCTTCCTTTGGAATTTTATAAGGACGAACAGAATGAATCCCAGATGGCAGAGTACCGTTAAAGAGTATATTGAGGCCCTTTTTATTGCCCTTTTATTGGCCCTTTTTATAAGAACTTTTATAGTTCAGGCCTTTAAAATACCTTCCGGTTCCATGTTGCAGACTCTTCAGATCGGAGATCATCTTCTGGTAAACAAGTTTACTTATGGAGTTAAAGTTCCGTTCACTTCAAAGGTTTTGATCAAGATGGGAGATCCTGAATATAAAGATATTATTGTATTCAGATATCCTGGTGATCCCAGCAAAGATTATATTAAAAGAGTAATCGGTGTTCCGGGTGATACTGTTGAAATTAAAAATAAGAAAGTTTTTGTGAACGGTAATGAACTGATTGAGCCGTATACACAGTTTATAGATAAGGATCATATTTCTGCGCTTAGAGATAATATGCCTCCACGCCATATTCCTGAGGGTGAATATTTTGTAATGGGCGACAATAGAGATGGTTCAAATGATTCAAGATTCTGGGGTAATGTTCCTCGTGATAATATTCTGGGCAAGGCATGGATTTTATACTGGTCGTGGGGCGGACCTAATACCGTGCGCTGGGATCGAATAGGACTCATTCTCCACTAAAAATGAGTTTGTAATTATTTCGAATCAGTTTTTTATTTTATGTCTATTATATAGAGTCCGGCTTTTGCCGGGCTCTTTTTTTTAAATGAAAATTAGGTTGCCATGTTTCTTTAAGTCCGCCATATTCTATAAAGTTAGAACAAAATATTTAGTGTATATGACTATTTATAATCAGGAAGTTTTTAATGGCTAAAATAGAGTGGAATGAATCGCTAAGTCTTGGCGTTGCGGAATTAGATAAACACCATAAAGATATTTTGCTCATAATGAGTTTGTTCTTAGATGCTTTGCAGCGTGGGCAGGATGAAGATGCCATTTCTACAATACTTTCAAAGTTAAAGGAGTACACTCTTTTTCATTTTTCGGCTGAGGAAGCTTTTATGGAAAAAATTGAATATCCTTATATCAAGCCCCATAGGGCCAAGCATGTTGAACTTAAGAATAAAGTTAACTCGTTTCAATATGCTCGTTTTCGGCACGAAAATTTGACACCTGAAGATTATAAAGAATTAATATCAAACTGGTTGATTGAACATATCCTCCAGTATGATTTTAAGATTGTTAAATATTTGCAGGAAAACAAGAATGTTCCTGAGAATTTTAAAGATAAGGTTAAAGCTGACTGGAAGAAGGTTAAGGCCAAGACTGGACAGAATGAAACTGATGAAAAGGCTGAGCCGGAAGTTGAGCCGGATTCTAGAGTAAAGGATGAAAAAGAAGAATCTTGATTTTTGTAATTAATGGTAGTTCTTTACATTATAACAGAGAATATATAACTCATTTGGGGACTTGTAATTAAAGGAGTTCCCGTTGATATCCAAAGTTGCCTGCGCTGCCCTGATGGGCATTGATGCATTTAAAGTTGATCTTGAAGTCGATCTTGCCAGACAGGGAATGCCTGCCTTCACCATGGTCGGCCTTGCCGAAGGAGCTGTTAAAGAAAGTAAAGAGCGCGTTTTTTCGGCTCTTAAGAACAGCGGGTATCGTCTTCCTCCCTCACGAATTACTGTAAACTTAGCACCTGCTGATATTCGAAAAGCAGGTTCGGCATATGATTTGCCTTTAGCCGTAGCCTTGCTCGGTGCTGCCGGAATTATTGATCAGAATCTTCTTGAAGGGTGGTTTTTGGCAGGTGAACTTTCATTGGCCGGTGAAGTCAAACCTGTACACGGTGTTTTATCTTTAGCTTTGGAAGCACGCAAAAAAGGGGCAAAAGGGCTTATTGTCGGGATTTCTAATGCTCACGAAGCGGCAGTTGTGGAAGGGCTTGATGTTTACGGAATTTCATCTCTTTCTCATCTGGTAAAATTTTTGCTGAGTGAAGAAACGTTAGAACCCACAGTTGTTGATACGAAAAAACTGTGGGCCGGACGCCAGGACTTCGGGCTTGATTTTGCAGAAGTGAAAGGACAGGAGCATGCTAAACGGGCAATTGAAATCGGCGCAGCAGGTAATCATAATATACTTTTCATAGGTCCCCCCGGCAGCGGTAAAACTATGCTTGCCAAAAGGATTCCTACAGTTCTTCCCCCACTTGTTTTTGAAGAAGCTCTTGAAGTTACTAAAATCTACAGCGTATCCGGGCAGCTTGATCGTGATAAAGCGTTGATAGTTATTCGTCCATTTAGATCACCGCATCATACAATTTCAGATGCCGGGATGATTGGCGGCGGAGCGTACCCTAAACCTGGTGAAGTTTCGCTTGCGCACCGTGGTGTGCTCTTTTTAGATGAACTCCCTGAGTTTAAGAAAAATGTGCTCGAAGTGCTCCGTCAGCCGCTTGAAGGCGGAGAAGTAACTATTTCCCGCGCGGCAATGTCTTTATCATATCCGGCAGATTTTATGCTTGTGGCAGCTATGAATCCGTGCCCTTGCGGGTATTATACAGACGAAAGACATGCGTGCACCTGTACTCCAGTTGCAGTGCAAAGGTATGCATCTCGTTTGTCAGGGCCTTTGTTGGACCGCATTGATCTACAAATAGAAGTTCCGGCTGTTGATTACAAAGATCTGCGCGGAAATAAGGGGCTTGATTCTGCCACAATGCGTGGAAACATCGAAAGAGTCAGGGCCATTCAGGCAGAAAGATACAAGGATCTAAGTATATTGACTAATAGCGAACTTTCAGGCTCATCCCTTGAGAAGTTCTGTAAATTGACGGAAGCTGAACATGTTTTTCTTGAACAGGCAGTGCGAAGTCTGGGGCTTTCAGCAAGAGCATATACTCGCATACTGAGAATTGCGCGCACTATAGCCGACCTTGGCGAAGAGGAAACAATTAAAGTTCCTCATCTTGCAGAGGCAATCAATTATCGGAGCATGGATAGGCAGAAATAGACGGTTTTCTATCTTGAATCGGCTTTATCAGATTAGTTCTCCGTTCAATTTCCGTCCAAAGTGCTAGGTAAGATTTGGCCGCATCTGATTCAGGATCAAAGGCATGAATCGGTGCTCGTTCTATCCCCATCCTTTCGATATTTGCGCGCATGGGTATCATTACATCACAGAATTGACCCGGATATTGTTTTTTGTGCTTGAGTACAAGTGAGCGATGGACACTCTTGCGCCTATCAAACATATTAAAGAAAGGAATTATTTCTGCCTTGGATTCCTCCATTCCAGCCATGTATTCGCGAACTTTAATAAATGTCTGCTCAGAAAGAACTGCCGGAATCATAGGCATAATAATGTAATCGGATGTTGCAAAAACAGCATCTGACAGAGAAGAAATGCTCGGCGGGCAATCAAAAATAAAAACATCAAAACTATCTTTTAAAGAATCAAGAATCTTATTGATGTTTTTTTTAGCTTTTTTACTGTCATCCAGCACAATATCCATGTTGCGGTATTCAAAGCCGGCTGGAATAACATTTAAATTCTTATACGGAGATGGTTCAATTAAAGTTTGAATAAGTTTCTGGTCTTTTATTATTTTTTTTAATTTGGTTTTTTGCAGAAGATCCACTCCGAGATGAAACGAGGCGGCTCCTTGTGGGTCAAGATCCCATACAAGAGTTCTGTAACCATTTCGCGCACTTAAATAAGCTATATTTACCGCGGTGGTTGTTTTTCCTACTCCGCCTTTCATGTTGTAGCACGCAAGTGTTTTCATAAAGTCATCCCATTTTTACCAAATTTATAATTGTTAATTTCAAAGCGTATGTTATCAGCAAAATAATTAAGTTACATTGCAGTAGCAAAATTGTGACATTTTTGATTCAGATATTCGTCTTAAGATTTAATGTTATTTGATAATACCCAAAAGAGCCAAATATTTACTTTACTAACAGCATATGGCTGGACTACTCAGTGCTCGGCTATTTGTGAATGTAACTATCGAGCAATATAAATACGAGCAGGGGTTATAAAGTTGTCTGTTAATAAATGTGACCAGCCTATAGGTGTTTTTGATTCAGGAGTTGGAGGGCTGACAGTTCTGCGTGCTTTGCAAGACTTATTGCCTCATGAAAATTTTTTATATTTAGGAGATACAGCCCGAGTTCCTTATGGAACTAAAAGTGCTGAGTCTGTAATTAAATACGCTTTGCAGGCCGGAGGCGCGCTGGTCAGGGAAGGGATAAAGATGCTGGTGGTTGCATGCAATACTGCCTCAGCTGTCTCTATTGACAGCCTTGCGGCAGCGTACGGTCCGCTTCCTGTCGTAGGAGTTGTAAAACCCGGAGCCGAGGCCGCCTGTCTGGCTAGTAAGAGTGGTAAAATAGCCGTTATAGCAACGGAAAGTACGGTAAAGGGCGGTGCTTACCAGCGAACTATTTGCAGTATGCATCCTGATGCAAAAATAATTGCTCAGGCGTGTCCTTTATTTGTAGGTTTGGCGGAAGAAGGATGGACAGAAGGTGAAATCGTTGAAGCCATTGCTGCACGTTATTTGAAACCGCTGTTTGCACAATTCGGAGAAGAGGGACCTGATACACTTGTTCTCGGTTGTACACATTTTCCGGTCCTGCGCGGTGCTATTGCAAAGGTTGCAGGTGATAAAATTACGCTTGTAGATTCGGCAGAAACAACAGCTAAAACTGTTAAATGTATTCTTGCTGAATCAAATTTGAACAATGATTCTAATGTCTCAGGTGAAATTTCGTTTATGGCTACTGATTCTGCTGAAAGATTTGCTGCCGTTGGCAGTGCTTTTTTAGGCAGGCCTATTAATCCTAAAAATGTCAGGTGCATAGATTTATGATGTTTGTGCTGAACTAGTTTTTTTAAGGATCTTTTGCACTATTTGTTACGGGTATATTATGAAGAGTTTTTTAATTTCACTGCTAGCAATGCTTATTTTTTGTTGCGCGAATGTTTCTTTTGCTCAAGATAAACTTATTTTTGCCTCAGGATCTCCAATGGATTCATATCAATCCATGATAACTTATCCTTTATTGAAAGAAGCATGTAAGCGTAACGGAATTAATCTTGAGGTGAAAAGTTATCCAAGTCCCCGAGCTTTGCTGATGTCTAATTCTGGAGCTTTGGATGGTGAACTTCATCGCGTCTATGAATTTCATGAAGTCAGCAATGGTAAGTACCCGAATCTTGTAAGAATTGAATGTCAGCTTTTATCTTCATATGTGGCTGTTTTTTCGAAGGATCATAATATTAAAATTTCAAGTTGCGCTGATCTTAAAGACGCAACTGTTGGGTATCGGGCAGGAAGGCAAAATATTAAAAAGCAATTAAGTGAGACTTTGCCGGAAAGTCATATTTTTTCGCAAACGTCTGAGTTAAGTTTGTTTAGAATGGTCGGAAAAGGGCTTCTTGATTACGTTATTTCTGAAAGCATAGAAGGGAAGAAGTTTTTATATTTATACCCGGAACTTAAAACCATAAAAGAAGTTGGCAGGCTGAGTGAAATGAAAATTTATGCTTACATAAATAAAAAATATTCTCAGCTTGCTCCTAAAATTGCCGCGACTCTTAACGAGATGAAGCGTGATGGTACTTTTAAGTCAATAGTGATAGAAGCACGTAACTCATATTGTATGAAAAAAAATTGCACAACTCACGTTTGTGAGGAAAAGTGGCCCGCTCTTGATCAGCATAAGGCGTTGACCTCTGTGAATGCAGGGCAAGTCAGTCAGTAGGCTTAAATAAATACCATGTGCACATTTTAACCAGTTCACTGAGCATAGGTTCTGCGGTTTCTTCCAGTTTTTCAATATAGCAGCGGTGCATAGTTTCTTCTATTGCGCCGGCAACAAGTTTTGCCGCAGTGGTTGTATTCTTCACTGTGATTCTGCTTCCACATTTTTTAAGTATAGCTTCAATTCCATCTTGAAATGATTCTGTAATCCGCTTGTCCAGCTTAGCCATTTCAGGTTCACGGTTTTTTAAGGCTAACATTTCTCTATGCAGTTCTGTTGACAGCATATGTGCCTGTTTTGCCGAATTTACCAGAAACTCAATGATGGTAGTACTATCTTTAGATATCGGGGCTTCATCTGCAATATTTTCGTATATTCCTTTGATTATACTGTTTCCGTAAGCCTGTGAAACTTCAATTAAAAGATCTTTTTTATCTTCAAAGTATCCATAAAAAGAACCCACCGATACTCCTGCTTTTTCGGCGATTTCGCTTATGTTTGTTTTATGGAAGCCTTTGTCCGAGAATAATTTCATCCCCGCAACAATTAGTTTACGCTTCTTGTCTTTGCTTCGGCGTTGTACTGGGGCTCTCGGCATTGCTCTCTCCTTTGGATGATTATTTATAATTTATATGAATAAAAGTTCATATTCATATTGTCAATAAATATGAATTAATATTCATATTTAAAATTAATGTTTAGTGGAGAGAGATAAAGCTATGTATTATGCTGGAATAGAAGGGTTAGGAAGAATCTTAATCTCGATCTCTTCTTTAAGTCCGTCCAGAAATTCAAAGAATTCTCGTTCTTGATGAGCACTATAGCGGAGCATAAGGACTCCTTTGAATCTGTCAGCCACCGTGAAAAGAGCGAGGTTATCCATAGCTTCCAGAAAAAATCTGAAGAAAGCAATATCAGCTGGAGCTATCTGAATATACATGCGGCTTGAACACTTGGGTGGTGCCGGTAGTGGGCGCGGGCGTGGTTTTCTATTATTGCGGGCCATATTTTAAGAATTTGATATTTAACAGGTTTTTAAAAAATAAATAAAGCAGGATTCCGAAGAACCCTGCTGATTAGTTAGAAAACTTTGTGACTGTCTTCTGTGATCAGAACCATGTGTTCCCAGCGGATACCGCCCCAATCGGCGTAGTAGAGTCCGGGTTCGATGGTAATGACCATACCGGGTTTAAGTTCGCCTTTTGCGATGGGACTTAAGCTCGGCTGCTCATGTGTTTCAAGTCCTACACCATGTCCGAGAGAGTGTGTGAAATATTTTTCAACGCCGTATTTTTCAAAAACAGCTTTTGCTGTGTGGTACGCATGCTGAATAGGAAGGCCCGGTCGCAGAATATCAATTGCGGCCTGTTGCGCTTCCTGCACCTGACTAAGCACAGTCAGAAATCTTTCAGAAGGCTTATCGCCTATAAAAAAAGTTCTGGTCTGGTCGGAACAGTAGTCACCGAGTCGGCAGCCCATATCAATGAGAATAAGTTCTCCTTCGCGCAATTTTGTCTCACCGGGAATTGCGTGGGGGAGAGCTGCATTCGGGCCTACTCCGACAATGGTGGAGAAAGACAGTCCCGAAGCGCCGTTGTTTCTGAAAAGCTGCTCAATTTCCCAGGCTATTTCTGCTTCAGTACGCCCTTCTTGAAGCTTCGGCTGGATGAGTTCGTATACTTTATGATTAAGAGCACACGATTCTTCCATCAATCTGATTTCTTCTTCATCTTTAATCAGGCGCAAATCTTCGACAAGTCCTGAAACAGCTTTAAGCTTACAAAGATCATTTAGCTTTTCATATTCGAAGAGATTAATAGATTTGGGGTCATAGCCCAGATCGGAAATAGAATTTGCTTTAAAAAAATCTTTAAGTGCATCAAATTTGTTTCCGGAATAAATAAAAACATTTTCTTCGTTCCAGATTCTAAGAGCTGCGTCTAAGTATCTGGGGTCAGTCAAAAGAAAATCTTTCCCGTCAGGGCATATTATGATCCATCCTGCTGTTTCATTGCACTGAGGATCATGAAGTTCAAATCCACTGAGATAATAACGGTTTGCAGCAAAATTTACCAATAAAGGAGGAAGTCCGCGATCATTAAGACGTTTGCGAACATTTTCCCGCCTTTTTTCATAAGTGGCGGCAGATATGGTCATGTGATTAACTTATCCTGTAAGTGGTTTCGGGCTGTCCGGTAATCATTCTCTCAGCCCATTCTACGCCCTGCATCACTGAGTGATCCATGTTTGAAACTTCGTATTTCCAGCCTCCGAAGCGGCCGCGGGAGTAAATATCCATGGATTCAAGTGCAGGCTGTAGAATCTTTAACGCTTCATCGCGTTGCAGGCAAGGTATGGGATAGCCGTAATTCACATTTATTGACCATCTGGAAATAATATTTTTTCTGTCCTCGTCATCGATCATAGCAGTCGTGACGAGACCTTCTTCTACGTCATCAACTACCTTATTCTGATCAACAAATTTATGTTCAGAATAGGAAACTTCGCACATTAAAGCACGTCCCTGTCCGGGAACAGGCGTGTTGTTCGGTGAATAGTTGTGAAAATTTGTAACACGGTAAAAAGGACTGTTGTCATCAGGAAAATACATCCAGCAGCGGGAATCTTTTTTAGAAGTTGATATGCCGATACCGACAACTATTACGCCGTTATGTTTCAGCATGTCTGCGGCGTTTATAAGTGTTTCAGGTGACTTTTCGAGCCATTTCGTAACTAAAATATCTAGAGGAGCTGTGCTTAACAGAAATTCATATTCAAATGTATTACCCAATGAATCCGTGATGATTTTATTCTTTTGATCAACAGAAACAACGCTTGTGTTATATAAAATATGATTACTGAGAGTTTCAGCAAGGTTACGATATATAGATCCTGTTCCGCCTTTTAAAGGGAATCTGAATGTGTTGTTCGGCCCCCATGAAAGCTGGTCGCGCTCCAGAAGGATATTTTTTATGACGGTTTTAAGGTCAATAACGCTCACTCTTTCACCTATCCATGAAAATGACATCATTTCCGGGTAGGTTGCCCATACTTTAAAATTATAAGGCAGCATAAAATGGTCGGCGATGCCTTTGCCGAAGGTGTTGATAATCCATTCAAAAAAGTTGGCAGGCTCTTCTTCTGACCGCTCTCCGGGGAGAAGTCCGCGAACGCATTCCCATTTTTTTTGGTTAGGTAAGTATCTAATATTATTTTGAAAAGGATAAGGAACCCATACTTTGCCGGATTTTACCCAAGACTCACGTTGATGTTCCAAATATTCATCTACGAGGATTTCCACTAAAAGATTATCATAATATTCATAATGTGAGAAAACTACATGCCCGCCGATATCCCATGTGAAACCTTTTTCATCGGTAAAACTGGAAGCAAGCCCACCCGCATAGGAATTTTTTTCCAGTACAATGAATGATTTTTCACCAAGTTCGTTCAGTCTTCTAGCTGCGCCAAGGCCCGTTGGACCCGCGCCGATTATGGCATATTTGATCTTCACAGAAATTACTCCGGCTTTTGGAATTAATAATTAGTGAAAATATAGCAATGAGTATGCCAGCCTCAGAAAAGACTTTTAAATATGCCGTGAGTCTATGTTTACGAGATTGAGCAGAATGTGAAGTCCTCATAAAATCGATAAATGAAGATAAATTCCTCTGTCACGTACCTTTCTCTTGGCCGTAACAGGTTTGTAACTAAGTTCAGATAGACCCTATTTCAACAACAAAAAACGGACACGGTGAAACTGCGTCTGCAAAAATCCAAATTCAGAGGGAAAAAAATGAAATCTAGAATTATCGCCTTAGTTGCAATCATGGTTATGGCGTTTACAGGATCTGCTTTTGCAGGATCTCTTCAGGTTAAAGGATCTACTACTGTTCTTCCTTTAATGCAGAAATGTGCAGAAACATTTATGGCTGCAAATCCCAGCGTCTCCATCTCCATTTCCGGTGGCGGATCAAGTAACGGTGCAAAAGCTCTTATCGACGGAACAACTGATATCGCAATGATGTCCCGTGACATGAAAGCTGCTGAAATTCAGACCGCTACCGACAACGGTCGTAAACCTGAACAGTTTATTGTTGCTCTTGACTGCATCGTTCCTGTTGTAAACCCTGCTAACTCAGTATCTGCTCTTACTATCGCACAACTCAAAGATATTTACACAGGTAAAGTATCTAACTGGAAAGAACTAGGCGGAGCTGATGAACCTATTGTTGTAATTTCCCGTGACACTTCTTCCGGTACCTATGATTGCTGGAAAGATAAAATCATGCACTCCGGTGGCGATAAAAGCCGTGTATTCCCAGGTGCTCTTCTTCAGGCTTCAAACGGAGCTGTTGCACAGGCTGTTTCTAAAAACAAAAAAGCAATCGGATACGTAGGTCTCGCTTATCTTAATAAAGAACTCAAAGGTGTTTCTGTAAACGGTGTTGAGCCTTCTGTTAAAACCGCAAAAGATAAAACTTATCCAATCGCTCGCGGTCTCAATCTTTACACTCCCGGTACTCCTTCCGGTGAAGCTAAGGCTCTTATCGATTACATGATGAGCCCTGCCGGTCAGAAACAGGCTGCTGAAGTCGGATTCATTCCAGTAACCAAATAGTACGTCAGTTAATTAGGACTTTATTAAATCCAAAACAATTCTCCGGGAGGTTTCTGCTCCCGGAGAATTTTCAGTCTAAAATTAAAATGGCGTAACTTTTACAAAGTTTAAAATTTTTATCAGGGGAATAGTCGTGATAACGTCCCGATCCATCTGTTTCTTATTAATAATTCTTGCGGTTATGAGCGGGGCATATGCCTACAAACTCTCCAGCTCTACCGACGCAGAACAGATTTTTATTTCTTCCACTGAGAAAGTGGCTAAACGGGGAGACTATTCTATGAGCTCTGCCGGAGCTCTCAAGAAAGTCATGATGTTGTCTACTCATGAAGTTGCAGAAACAACAGAAAGTTCAAATCTGTCTAAAGCTGAAAAAGAAGCCAGAGTTGATAATCTTAATTCTGAAATAAATAAAATTTATGCATATGTTCGTACCGATCGTGCTTTCATGGATAAAAGCAAGGATGGCACGAACGCGGAACTGCTTACAATAATAAAGCAAAGTGCTGAGAATATGATCACTGCAAGAGGTAAAGGGTGGTATATTCTGAGTTCTATTCTCGGTTTTATCGGCATTATCCTCTTCATCCTGAAAGCTTTAAATCTAAGCAGAAGGTCTACCGAGCGTTTAATCCATTCATTTTTCCTTGTCACAGCATTCACATCAATATTGGTCCTGTTTTTAATTATGATGTTCTTATTTATAGAAGGGCTTCCTACTTTTAACTTCGTTTCTGTGAAAGACTTCATTTTCGGATTTGAATGGTATCCGACAGACGACCCTGCTGCATTTGGAATCTGGCCGCTTATTGTGGGCTCAGGAGCGGTCACACTGCTGTCTTCAATGATTGCAATACCGCTGGGTGTAATGACTGCTATTTATCTTGCTGAGATTGCTCCTGCAAAGATTCGCAACATTGTTAAGCCTGCTGTTGAGATGCTCGCAGCTCTTCCCTCTGTTGTAATCGGTTTCTTCGGAATGGTTGTCGTCGCTCCTTTTTTACAGTCTTTCTTTGATATTTCTGTAGGTCTGAACCTTTTCAATGCCTCCGTAATGCTGGCTTTTATGGCTGTGCCGACGATCACAAGTCTTTCTGAGGATGCGCTTTATTCAGTTCCACCGGAACTTAAAGAAGCTTCTCTTGCTCTGGGAGCTACGCATTGGCAGAGCATTTATAAGGTAATGGTTCCTGCTTCCTTGTCCGGTATTTCTACAGGAATTATTTTGGGGATGGCCCGTTCAATCGGCGAAACTATGGTTGTCCTGATGGTTGCAGGCGGAGCCGGAATGTTACCGCATTCAATCTTTGATCCTGTACGGCCAATGCCTGCATCCATTGCCGCTGAAATGGGCGAAGCTCCTTTCCATAGTGAACATTACCACGCACTTTTTGCTATAGGCATGGTGTTGTTCTTATTCACAATGGTTTTCAACTTAATTGCCGACTATGTGGCTCACAAATACAAGCAAGTCGGTTCAGCCACTCTTTAGTGGAAGTTGTCTGAAAATTAAATAAAGAGGAATGATAATGAATAATTCCGCTGAAACTTTAGAGCAGGTCGATTCAATGTTCAGTAATGAGTCTGTAGCAGGTGAAAATATGCTTAAACCCGGTCACGGTAATTACTCTCTGCGAGAAAAAGTACAGAAGTTTGTTTTCTTGCTGTTTAAAGGAGCCGCTGCAATTAACGGGCTGGCTTTGCTTATTATATGCGGCTTTGTTTTATATTACGGGTTACCGGCTATGAGCTGGGAGTTTTTGACTGAAAGTCCGCGAAATTCCATGACTGAAGGTGGGATATTTCCATGTATCGTAGGTACAATTATTCTCAGCTACGGTGCGTTGATGATTGCTCTGCCATGGGGAATTGCAACTGCAATTTATCTGAATGAATATGCAACCTCAGCAAAACTGGTGCGTGTTCTCAGACTCGGAATCAACAACCTTGCCGGAGTTCCTTCAGTTGTCTTCGGGCTTTTCGGACTGTCACTTTTTGTAACAGTGATGGGAATGGGCGTAAGTATTCTGGCTGGAGTATGTACACTCGGAGCGTTGGCTCTTCCGCTTGTCATCGGTGCTTCAGAGGAAGCTCTCCGTTCTGTTCCGCAAACTTACAGAGAGGCCTCACTCGGGCTTGGCGCGACTAAATGGCAGACCATCTACAGGGTTGTTCTTCCAGCTGCTTTGCCCGGAATGCTCACAGGAGCAATATTGACTCTTTCACGCGCGGCCGGGGAAACTGCAGCTATCATGTTTACAGCGGCAGTCTTTTTTACGCCTGAAATGCCTAAGACCATTTTTGACGACGTAATGGCCCTGCCTTATCATATATATGTACTGGCTACCGCTGGAACAGAAATCGAGAAGACAAGACATATCCAGTACGGTACATCGCTTGTTCTTATTGCCTTAGTTCTCGGTATGAATCTTCTGGCTATTTATATCAGAGCTAAAATGCAGAAAAAACTTTCCAGATAATTTTCTATCCTCTACTTGTCCTCGCTTGAAGGCCCGTATCAAATCTGTTTTGATGCGGGCTTTCCAGTTTATATTTTCTTTTTCCTGCCGGGGGGAAGATGGTCAGGACCAAACCATTCAGGCGGAGCCGCCGGGCCGTCGTCTCTTGCACACCCCTGCCAGAGATCATTATTTTCGAACATCATATCAATAGCATTTTGAACATTTCTTTTGTGCTCAATCCAGTCCGGAGCAATCAGTTCCCCCGGCGTCGGGTCGGCATTAAGTCTGTGGATTACAATGTCAGGGCGCAAAATCGAAACAGCTTTTTCAAGCATCCCGATGTAATCTTCCATGGAAAAAGGCGTAAATTCGCCACGCTCAAACATTTTTTGCAACGGAGTGTTGCGGCTTATATATAAGTTGTGGAATTTAATACCTGAAATAGGCAGATCATTTATAAATTCCACCGAGGCGAGGAAATCTTTCTCCGTTTCTCCGGGCAAACCTGCGATAACGTGTGCGCAGACTTCTATTCCATATGAATCAGCAAGCAGCACTGCGTCGGCAAAACATTTCGCATCATGCCCTCTGTTGATCAACTTTAATGTGTTTTCATTTGAACTTTGAAGTCCCAGCTCAATCCAAGTTTCTTTCAGATTAAGATTTTTTATTAATTTAAGCTTTTCAGCATCAAGGCAGTCTGGTCTGGTGCCGATGCATATGCCTATAAGGCCCGGAAGATCATGGAGCTGGTCAAAAGAATTTTTGATTTGTTCTAAGGTTCCATAAGTGTTGGAATAGGATTGCAGGTAGGCCAAAAATAATTTTGCATGATAAAGCCTTGTAAATTTTTTTGTCCAGAAATTCCACTGTTCTGAAATGGTGGATGACTGTGAATGCATGCCTGAACCTGATCCCAAAGGGTTACAGAAAATGCATCCTTCTGAGGAAATTTTACCATCACGGTTGGGGCATGAAAACCCGAAATCCAATGGTACTTTTTGAACACGTTTTCCGAAGTTTTGCCTTAAGCGTGCAGCCAGTCCGTAAAACCGATGCATAATAACTCCTTTTATTTCAGACCGATAAAGTATGTTAAGTCACGGTTAATAATAGTAAAATTTACAATATGTTAACAGTTTTGATGAGCAGTTGTCGTAATTGGTGTAATATGTTGCCTGTAGCAATTTCTTCTGCTAGTTAATACCGAGGAATTTCTTTTGATATAGGGAAAGTAAGCGTCTACTGAGGCGTCGTTTGAATCACATTTTTTTTGGAGTTTCCAGTAGAATATGGCATCTATATTTGACAAGATACTCGGCTCGTTTTCCAATGACCTTGCAATTGACCTGGGTACAGCAAATACCTTGGTCTATGTTAAGGGTAAAGGCGTAATGCTCAGTGAACCTTCGGTTGTAGCTGTGAAGCGCGATGCTAATGGCGTAAGTAAAGTTCTCGCCGTAGGGATTGAAGCCAAGAGAATGCTTGGTAGAACTCCCGGAAATATAGTCGCGATCAGACCTATGAAAGACGGCGTTATCGCCGACTTTGAAGTAACTGAAGCTATGTTGCGTCATTTCATTTCAAAAGTCCACAATAGCCGCAGGCTGGTAAGACCCAGAATCATGATCTGTGTTCCTACCGGCATAACTCAGGTTGAAAAGAGGGCAGTTAAAGAGTCTGCACAGAGCGCAGGAGCCCGTGAGGTTTATCTTATTGAAGAACCTATGGCTGCCGCAATCGGCGCAAATCTCCCCATCACCGAGCCTACCTCTAATATGGTAGTTGACATCGGCGGCGGCACCTCTGAAATAGCTGTGATCTCTTTGTCCGGTATTGTATACGCGCGCTCAGTAAGAGTCGGCGGAGACAAGATGGATGAATCGATCATGCAACATGTAAAACGTAAGTATTCCATGCTGATAGGTGAAAGCACCGCAGAACGGATCAAAATAAAAATCGGTTCCGCATTTCCTCTTGAAGAAGAGATTGAAATGGAAGTCAAAGGTCGTGACCTTGTGACAGGAATACCTCAGAATATTTTGATTACTTCCGCTGAAATCAGAAAAGCTATCTCTGAACAGGTCGACAGTATTGTGCAGGGTGTTCGTGTTGCTTTGGAACAGACTCCTCCTGAACTTGCTGCTGACATTGTCGATAGAGGTATAGTTCTGACTGGCGGCGGGGCTTTGCTTAAGGGCTTAGACCAGTTGCTCAGCCGGGAAACTCACCTTCCTATCACTGTTGTCGATAACCCGCTTAATGCTGTTGTTATCGGATCAGGAAAAGCTCTTGAACATCTGGATATTTATAAAGAAGTTACAATAGATTAGCTTTAACTGTTGCAGTGGATTCGCAGAGAGTGCATTTTTCTATGTTAAGAGCATAATTTTGAGGGTAAATTCCCCTCAAAATTATGCTCTTAAGAATATGCTGTGCTATGCCAGTCGGCGGCAGTTTTTTGTTGAATTTAAAGAATCAATTTCTAAATCCTGCTCAGTTCTTGGGTAACTAAATTTTTAAGAAACAGCGTCATGTGTTTGATTTGGTATCTTTATGTTAAGATAGAGGATTTAGTTTGAAGCTCAAGCGTACCGCTATAGCCATAATTGTGGGCTTATTTATTTACCTCAGCCTTTATTCGTGGAATCTGCGATCAGGGCAGCTTGATCGATTGGCGGATTATTCAGGGCTCGAATTTGTTAAGTGGTCACTGTGGCCAGGCGAATGGGTTTTCGATAAATCCACAGATTTCTGGGATAAGTATATTTATCTTGTCGGATTAAAAGAACAAAATGATCTGCTCAGCTCCCAAAATGATTTAATGCGTCTCGAAATTATGACGCTCCGGGAAAAAGCCGACCAGGCTGCCAGGTTGCAAACTTTACTTTTGTTTTCACCTGAAGACGGCTGGTACGTGGACGGAGCGCGGGTTATTGCCCACAGGATGGGCCCTTCTGCCGCTTTGGATACTATCATACTGAGCAAAGGCTCTGCGTCAGGCGTCACGGCAGATACTCCTGTGCTGACACCTCTGGGTGTTGTCGGGAGAGTCGTACAACCTGGTTTTTCTTCTTCAAAAGCACTGCTTATTACTGACCTCAACAGTAGAATTTCCGTCAGAGGGCAACTTCACAGAACCACCGGATTATTAGTCGGAAACGGTGCCGGTGAGCCTTTGGATGCCAAATATATGAAGCTTAACGCGCCTGTTTCTGAAGGTGAAATTCTTGAGACTTCAGGGCTTGCAGGGCTTTATCCTCCAGGGCTTCCTGTTGCAAAAGTTATCTCCGTTGAACGGTCAGATATTTCTTTATTCCTAAAGATTGAAGCTGTTCCGTTAGTTAATATGGAGGACATGGAAGAAGTCCTTTTGCTCCATAAAAAGATTACGGGTAACTCAACTTCACCGGAAGGGAGCTAAAATGTTTTCTTTTATGTGGTGGACTGCATTTACAGTTGTCGGGATATGGGCACAAAAAGTGGTACCCGGAGTAGATTTTCTTGCTCCGGGACTTTTGCTTTGTATCCAGATGGAGCGCAAAACATTACTGATCTGGTTAATCCTTTTTTGGTCTCTCATTCAGGAAGGACTCGGTGGATTGCCGTTCGGCTATTCTCTTCTCTGGTATTCTTCCATTTTTGCATTGTATCGCTGCGGAGCCATGTTCTTTGATGTGCAGAGTCTGATGTTCGCGCTTCTTTGCGGGGCAGGGCTTGGCCTTTTACATCCGTTTCTAATAGGCATGATGACAATGCTCGCCGATATGAATTGGGCTCCTGACCGCTACCTTTATGAGGGGATTTTACAATTTGCCATATTCCCGCTTGAGTGGCTTTTCATAAAATATATTTATCCGGAACGGTTAAAGCATGAGCTCTCTGTATGAATCAAAATCTCAGCAGCCGCCGAAGACCGGCTTGCTGTTACTGCAGGGGTTGATACTCCTGCTTTTTTGTGTTTTTGCGCTTAGATTTTGGTTTTTGCAGATTCACAAAGGGGCCTATTTCGCAGAACAGGCGAAGAACAATCAGCTCAGACAGGATAGACTGTATGCCCCGCGTGGGCTGATCCGTGACCGCAATGGAAAGCTTTTGGCCTTGAATGAACCTGCGTATGCTTTGGGCATTGTACGTGAAGACTGTAAAGACCTTGATGGAACGCTGAAAACTGTTTCTGAATGGACCGGTGAAAATCTTTCTGACATCAAAGAAATATTTAAAAAATCACGTAAACGCGTAAAGCCGTTTGAACCGCTTATTCTAGCTCCGAATCTCACTTTTAAACAAGTCGCCATGATTGAGGCAAATGCATTGCATTGGCCCGGTCTTGAAGTTGTCGTACGCCCGCGAAGGCGTTATTTGCAAGGTCCTCTTTTGTCGCATGTCCTTGGATATGTTTCAGAATGCGGTGAAGGTGAACTGGAAGCAGACAGTGATCTTGCCGTAGGCGATTTTGTCGGGAAACAAGGGCTTGAAGATATCCTTGAAAAACGGTTCAGAGGAGTTAAAGGGCGCAGGCAGTGCGAGGTCGACGCTACAGGCAGGCGGCTCAAAGAACGGATTCTGAACCCTCCTGTGGCAGGTGAGGATATTGATCTTTCGATTGATCTCGGTCTTCAGGAGCTTGGTGGAAAACTCCTTGAAGGAAAGGCCGGAGCCGTTGTGGTCATGAATCCTGACAACGGCCAGATATTGGCTTTCGTGAGTGCTCCTTCGTATGACAATAATTCTTTTACTTCAGGACTCAGCAAAAAAGAATGGGCTGAGCTGAGCAATGACCCCATGCATCCGTTGCAGAATCGCGTTATTCAAAGTGTTTATCCGCCAGGTTCTGTCTTCAAACTTGTCGTTGCCGCATGCGGTCTTCACAATAATATGATCAATCCAAGTGAGACTTTTTATTGCCCGGGCTATGTTAAACTGGGTAAATATACTTTCCGCTGCTGGAAAAGAGGTGGTCATGGTGAAGTTAATCTTAAGGACGCACTGGTCGAATCATGTGATGTTTATTTTTATAAACTCGGCATGAAACTCGGTGTTGACCGGATCAGTGATTTTGCAAAAAAAGCCGGTTTTGGAAATACAACAGGTATCTCACTTCCTCATGAAAAGTCAGGACTGGTCCCGACCCGCGAATGGAAGAGAAAGCGGTTCGGTGATATCTGGCATCCCGGCGAAAATCTTAACTTGGCAATCGGACAGGGGTATACACTTACTTCACCATTACAAGTTGCCAGATTTATTGCTTCTCTTATAAACGGTGGCAAACTTCTTCGCCCACAGCTTCTAGCCGGAGAACCAGCGGAAGAGCAAGGGCAGCTGCCGATATTAAAAAGTCAGCTGGACCTTATAAAAGAGGCTATGGTTGAAACCGTTGACGGGCCGCACGGAACAGCAAGAAGACTTAGAAAGCAGGGCGTTATTGTTGGTGCCAAGACTGGAACTGCGCAGGTTGTCAAACTTACCGACGAGATTAAAAAAATGAAGGATAAAGATATCCCTTACAAATATAGAGATCATGCATGGATGGCCAGTTTTGCTGAAAGAGGCGACCAGCGTTATGTTGTAGTCTGCATGATTGAACATGGACTGCATGGCGGTTCAGGAGCAGGTCCGATTGTTGGTGCTATATACGATTACCTTTTTGATAAAAAGCCTGATGGCAAAGGAGCGGTAAAATAATGTCTCCGATTGACAGAAGGCTGCTCATTCACATGAACTGGTTATTGCTGGGACTCGCGGCCGTGTTGTTTTTTGTTGGCGTATTGAATCTTTATTCAGCCAGCGGATTCAGAATGGAAGACGGCATGAGTGTTAATTCATTTTATCAGAAACAGTTGATCTGGGGGCTGATGGGATTCGGCGGAATGTTGACCTTTATGCTCTTCGATTACAGGCATTTAAAGACTATCGCATGGCCTCTTTTTTGGGTGACTGTACTGCTTTTGCTTGCGGTACCGTTTGCAGGAAAAACAATTTACGGGGCCCGTAGATGGATTGATCTTGGTTTTTTTAATTTTCAACCGAGTGAACTTGCCAAAATTACTATTCTTGTAATCGGAGCAAGAATTTTATCAAGGGATATTGAACCGCTTGGTTTTCTTAAATTGGGATATGTCGTTGCCGTGGGGCTTCTTCCCGCGGGAATGATTATTTTGCAGCCTGACCTTGGATCAGGTCTGAATGCTCTTTTAATCCTTGGTGGAATGATTCTTTACAGAGGGCTTACATCCAAAGTTTTTAAAACAATGGCTGTCGCTATTCCATGCATTATTCCTCTTGGTTGGCTTTTTATGCATGATTACCAAAAACGAAGAGTTATCTCGTTTATGAATCCTGCAAGCGACCCGCTCGGGTCAGGTTATCATATTATCCAGTCTGAAATTGCAATCGGTTCAGGCCGGCTTTGGGGAAAAGGATTTCTCGGCGGAACTCAGAGCCAGTTACGGTTTTTACCGGAGAAACATACTGACTTTGCGATTGCTGTTTTCGGAGAGGAATGGGGCTTTGTCGGCGCAATGACCGTACTTAGTCTTTTTTGTGTATTTTTATATCAGATGGTTGTAACTGCAAGGGATGCCAAGGATTTATTCGGAAGCTATCTCGCTGCAGGCGTATTCTTTTATTTCTTCTGGCAAATCTTAATCAATATGGGTATGGTCCTCGGACTAATGCCGGTAGTAGGCATACCTCTACCATTTATCAGCTATGGCGGCAGTGCCACTGTAGTTAATTTTTGTCTAATAGGACTCGTTTTAAATGTGTCCATGAGACGCTACGTATTCAAACAGGGGTAAGCCGTATGTTCGGATTTTCTAAAATCGGCACAGGTACAAAAGGAGCACAAATGGCAAGAGATGAAATAAATGCTTTTCTCGGTAGTGGAACAGATTATCAAGGAAAGTTGAACTTCCAGGGCGCTGTGCGTATCGACGGCAACTTCAGTGGGGAAGTGGAGTCCGAGGGGACTCTGGTTGTCGGTAAAGATGCCCGGGTTGAAGGTGTCTTGAGGATAGGCCAGCTCGTATTGAGCGGCAAAGTTACAGGTGAAGTTTATGCTCGTGATAAGGCTGTGCTTCATAAGACTGCAAACCTTCAAGGTAATCTGGTCACACCTGTCCTTGTTGTTGAGGAAGGAGCAGTTTTGGAAGGGCGCGTTACTATGAGCTCAGCCGGAGTTGAGGCGGTTGAGACTGTAGCTGAAGAAATAAGTTAATTTTTTAACAAGCCAGTGTTGACGGGGCTTGAAGAGGAAAGAGTAACCAGTTCAAATCGAAAAACCCTTTGACACAACCCTAAATAAAAGTTAAACGGCGACAGACTTTGGACAAAAATTCACAACCTTTTCGGGAGCAGGCATGATTGATTTAGATATTAGCTTTTTTATCCAGTTAGCAAACTTCATCATCACCCTTCTTGTTCTCAACCTTCTTATGTTTCGTCCGATTCGTGAAATAATTAGAAAACGTTCGGAGCTTATGAGTGATCAGCTCTCGAAAGTGGAAAATTTCACAACCTCGGCTGATTCGAAGGTGAAAGACTACGAAACCGCTTTGGACAGTGCCCGTAAGCAGGGTATGGAAATCCGGAACGGCTTTAAAGAACAGGGTGCCAAAGAAGAGCAGGCAGTTCTTTCTGAAGCAGGTAAGGTCGCAACTGTGACTTTGAAAGAAGCCCGCGCAGAAGTTGCATCCGAAAAAGGTGCGGCCTTGAAAGTTCTTGATGGTGAGATCGAAGCTTTTGCTCAGAAGGTTACAGCCAAGGTTCTTGGCTAGGCCTAATCAATATCGAAGGGGGGTTTAGCCTTGAAGCGGAAACACATGATCATGGCAATTGCCACTCTTACTGCATTGCTGGTAGCAGGCACAGCCTTCGCCGCCGGCCATGGAGCAGGGGAACATGAGATTCCCTGGATGAACTTTACTTGGCGCGTCCTCAACTTGATTTTGGTTCTTGGAATTCTTTACAAATTTGCCGGCAAGAAAATTGCCGGACTTTTTAAAGGACGTCAGGCCGGAATCAGACAGGAGCTTAACGATTTGCAGGCTCGTAAGGAAGCTGCAGAGAAGAAGCTTCAGGACGTGGAAAAGAGTATTGCTAATCTGGAAAAGGAAAAGGATGCAATCCTTACCGAAGCCAGAAACCAGGGCGAATCCATGAAAGCGGCAATTATCCAGAAGGCAGAACAGAGTGCTGAGCATTTGAAAGCTCAGGCGAAAGTCTCCGCTGAGCAGGAATTCTTGATTGCCCGTGACGAAATGCGTGCTGAAATGGCTGACAAAGTCATCGAAGCCGCTGAGAAAATCGTCAAAAGCACACTCACTAAAGCTCAGCATGAGAATCTTGTGGATGAATACTTAACAAAGGTGGTGCTCAATTGACCGGGAACATAGTCTCACGCAGATATGCAAAGGCGCTGTTCTCTGTTGGCCAGAAGCAGGGAGAAGCAGACCTCGCGGCGTATGGTAAGGCACTGACCGAGTTGTCCCAGATCCTGGAAGATTCCCCGGAGGCCCTGAGGCTCTTTCAGAATCCTGTTTTCAGTGCGGAAGAAAAGAAATCCGTACTTGATAAACTACTCGAAAAGACCTCGGCAGGACCTGTGGTAAAAAACTTTTGCAACCTTTTGGCCGATAAAGGAAGGCTTCCATGTATTCCCGAAATAGCAAGTGACTATTCTGGAATGCTGGACGCTGTCCAGGGGATCGTCCGAGGTAAACTCGTGACTGCGATTAAGCTGACCGAGAAGCGTCAGACTGAAATTAAAGAACGTCTCGAAGATCAACTTAAGTGCAAACTCGAACTTGAGTTTGCAATGAATAACGATATCCTTGGTGGTGTGGTTCTTCAGGTCGGAGATAAAGTTCTTGATGCAAGCATTCGCGCACAGCTGCAAATGATGAAAGAACAGATTAAAAGGGGTGTGTAGGGCCATGCAGATTAAAGCGGAAGAAATCAGCAAAATCATTGAAGATCAGATTCAAAATTATGAATCTAAGGTCGAGATGAGCGAAACAGGTACCGTTCTCCTCGTTGGTGATGGTATCGCTCGTGTACACGGTGTTGAGAACGCAATGGCTATGGAACTCCTTGAGTTTCCTGGCGGCCTCATGGGCATGGTTCTCAACCTTGAAGAAGATAACGTCGGTGTCGCTCTTCTCGGCGATGATACCGGCATTAAAGAAGGTGACCCGGTAAAACGTACCGGCAAACTGTTCTCTGTTCCTGTTGGACCAGCTGTCATGGGCCGTGTTGTTAACCCACTCGGTCAGCCAATTGACGGATTCGGACCAATCGAATCTGATGAAACCCGTCCTGTTGAGCTTAAAGCTCCCGGTATTATTGCTCGTAAATCTGTACATGAACCTATGTACACAGGCCTCAAGGCTATCGATGCAATGACTCCAGTTGGACGCGGACAGCGTGAACTTATCATCGGTGACCGTCAGGTTGGTAAAACCGCGATCTGCATCGATGCTATCCTTGCACAGAAAGACTCCGGTATTCATTGTTTCTACGTAGCTATCGGTCAGAAGAAAGCATCTGTTGCTCTTGTTGCCGACATTCTCCGTAAACACGGCGCAATGGAATACACCACAATCATTTCAGCAACAGCTTCCGAAGCAGCTCCTTTGCAGTTCATTTCTGCATATACCGGTGCTACAATGGCTGAATACTACCGTGATAGCGGTAAGCATGCTCTGATTGCTTATGATGACCTTTCCAAGCAGGCTGTTGCATACAGACAGATGTCCCTCCTGCTTCGTCGTCCTCCAGGACGTGAAGCTTTCCCTGGTGACGTTTTCTACTTGCATTCACGTCTTCTCGAACGTTCTTGTAAAGTAAACGACAGCCTCGGTGCTGGTTCTTTGACAGCTTTACCTATCATTGAAACTCAGGCAGGCGACGTTTCCGCATATATCCCGACCAACGTTATTTCTATTACTGACGGTCAGGTTTACCTTGAGCCGAACCTTTTCAACGCCGGTGTTCGTCCTGCTATTAACGTAGGTCTGTCCGTTTCCCGTGTTGGTGGTGCAGCTCAGATCAAGGCTATGAAACAGGTTGCCGGTACACTCCGTCTTGACCTTGCTCAGTATCGTGAACTTGCAGCGTTTGCTGCTTTCGGTTCCGATCTTGATAAAGCAACTCAGCAGAAACTGAACCGCGGTGCCCGCATGGTTGAGCTTCTCAAGCAGTCTCAGTTTAAACCTATGAACGTTATGCAGCAGGTTATCTCTTTGTACGCCGGTACTCGCGGCCACATGGATGAAATTCCTGTTTCTGCTGTTCGTAAGTTCGAAGGAGAGCTTATTGAGTTCATCGCAAGTGCCAAACCTGAAATTATGGAAGGCATTAAGACTAAGCAGGTTCTTGATGATGAGATTGAAGGCAAGCTGAAGGCCGCTCTTGAAGAGTTTAAAAAAGGTTTCACAGCTTAATCCTGGGAGGTACTGATGGCTTCTCTTAAGGATGTACAGAATCAAATAGTCAGTATTAAAAAGACTAAGCAGATTACCAAAGCGATGAACATGGTCGCGTCGGCTAAGTTGCGTGGCGCTCAGTCAAGAATTGAACGCTTCCGCCCTTATGCAGACAAGTTCTATGAAATGCTTGGTGACCTGGCAGCCGGAGCGGACTCAAGCGTCCATCCGCTGCTTGAAGTCCATGAAGAGATCAAGACTGTCGGCATTATGCTCGTCACTTCTGATCGCGGACTTTGCGGTAGTTTTAATGCTAATATGATACATTCGGCCATGAAATTGGCTGCAGAAAAGAAGGCTGAGGGTAAAACTGTTAAGTTTTACTGTATAGGTAAAAAGGGTCGCGCAGCAGTTAAAAAAAGTGAATTTGAAGTCGTTGAATCATACGCTGATCAAATGAACTCATTTGACTTTAACCTCGCGATTACTATCGGCAACAAAGTAATTGATGCCTACCTTACTGAAGAACTTGACGAAGTTTACCTAGTCTATGGAAAGTTTGTAAGTGTCGCTTCTCAGGAACCTACCAGACTTAAAGTTCTGCCTATGTCTTCGGACGTTGCAGCGGAAGAAGGTGAGTCTAAGACTTCCAGCGAATACATTTACGAACCTTCTGTCGAAGGTCTTCTCGCGGAGCTTCTGCCCCGTTTTGTGAAGGTTCAGGTTTATCGCGGACTACTCGATACATCCACTAGTGAACATGCTGCCCGCATGGCCGCTATGGATAACGCTTCCAGAGCTTGCGACGACATGACTGAATCACTGACCTTGCTTTACAACAAAACTAGGCAGGCCGCTATTACCGCGGATCTTATGGACATTGTCGGCGGCGCAGAAGCGCTGAAAGGATAATATAGGGGGTTACTCGGATGAGTAAAATTATAGGTAAAATTGTTCAGGTTATCGGCGCCGTTGTTGACGTCGAATTCCCTGAAGGGCAATTGCCCAACATTCTGACTGCTGTACAGATTGACAACCCGAACAACACCGATGCTCCGGACCTCATTTGTGAAGTCGCACAGCATCTCGGTAACAATGTTGTTCGTACCATTGCTATGGACGCTACTGAAGGTCTCGTCCGCGGCATGGATGTTAATGCTCTCGGTATAGCAATCACAGTTCCTGTTGGTGATGCAGTGCTTGGACGTATCCTGAACGTTGTCGGTCGCCCTGTTGATGAACTCGGCCCGATCGCATCCGATAAGGTTATGCCGATTCACCGTTCTGCTCCTGACTTTACCGAGCTTTCAACTAAAGTTGAATTGCTTGAAACCGGTATCAAAGTTGTTGACCTCCTTGTTCCTTTCCCCAAGGGCGGAAAAATGGGTCTCTTCGGTGGTGCTGGTGTTGGTAAAACCGTTATTCTCATGGAAATGATTAACAACATTGCGAAACAGCACGGTGGTAAATCCTGCTTCGCCGGTGTTGGTGAGCGTACCCGTGAAGGTAATGACCTCTATCACGAAATGAAAGATGCTGGAGTTCTGGAGAAATCCGCTCTAGTATACGGACAGATGAACGAACCTCCGGGAGCACGTGCTCGTGTTGCTCTGACAGCTCTCACCATCGCTGAATACTTCCGTGATGTTGAAGGTGAAGACGTTCTTCTGTTTGTTGATAATATATTCCGCTTCACACAGGCCGGTTCCGAAGTTTCCGCACTTCTCGGACGTATGCCTTCAGCTGTTGGTTACCAGCCTACTCTGGGTACTGACCTTGGTGGACTTCAGGAACGTATTACTTCTACGAACAAAGGTTCTATCACCTCTGTTCAGGCTGTATACGTACCTGCCGATGACCTTACTGACCCGGCTCCGGCTACTACCTTCTCTCATCTTGACGGAACACTTGTTCTTTCCCGTCAGATTGCAGAACTTGGTATCTATCCTGCTGTTGACCCTCTTGACTCCACTTCACGTATTCTCGACCCGAATATTCTCGGTGAAGAGCATTACAACACTGCTCGTGAAGTTCAGATGGTTCTGCAGAAATATAAAGACCTTCAGGACATCATCGCCATTCTCGGAATGGACGAATTGTCTGATGAAGATAAACAGACTGTTGCTCGTGCTCGTCGCATTCAGCGTTTCCTCTCTCAGCCTTTCCACGTTGCTGAAGTTTTCACCGGTACCCCCGGCGTTTACGTAAAGCTCGAGGATTCAGTTAAGGCATTCAGAGGAATTCTTGACGGCAAGTACGATGATATGGCTGAAAACTCTTTCTACATGGTTGGCGCAATCGAAGAAGCCATCGAAAAAGAGAAAAACAAATAGCATAGGACGCGATTATGGCTAGTAAGCTCCTCTTGGAAATCGTTACTCCTGATCGCAAGGTCCTTTCTCAGGAAGTCGACTATGTCGGCGCACCTGGGATTGAGGGTGAGTTTGGTATTATGGCCAATCACATACCCTTTCTTTCGGCTCTTGGCATAGGTAACCTTCATTATAATGACGGTACCCGTACTCACTATGTATTCGTTTCCGGCGGCTTTGCTGAAGTCGGAAATAACAAAGTGACTATCTTAGCTGAGGTTGCTGAAAAGGCCGTTGAGATCGATCTCGCTCGAGCTCAGAAAGCTCAGGAAAAGGCGAAAGCTCGTATGGCGAAAGCAAAGGATAGTATTGAATCAGCGCGTGCGCAGGCTGCTCTTCACAGAGCTATTGCTCGCTTAAGCTGCAAAGATGCTGCCTAGTATGCCCGAAGCATAGACTCGTAAGAGTTTATTTTCAGGCTCAAAAGCCCCATGGCTATTCAGGAGCAGACTGTTAAACAGTCTGCTCCTTTTTTTGCGGGAAATTCCAGTCAGAAAATTATCCATCAATTGAAGGTGAAAGATCATTCTCAATTATACAAAAATTTGAAAATAGCTGTACTCAAAAGAAATTATACCCGAGTTATATTCGGTAATTACTCAAATCATTTATATTTAAATGACGTTCGCATAACTATCTGGAATAGTGCAATTCTAGTCGTAATTTTCGTTCATTTTTTTTTCATTTTTAAATCTTTGTTCATTTACTCCGTTAGTGCAACCTGATAACTAGTTGCCTGTACTAAATACGGAGAGATTATGATACACGATTTATTTGCTTGTGCCTTAGTCCTTGCAGGAGGAAAAGGAACACGTATGCATTCTGAAAAGCCTAAAGTTCTTAAGACTCTTTTGGGCGAATCAATGCTATATTATGTTTACAACGCTTTGCGCCCATCCATCGGTGATGAAATATTTACAATAGTTGGTTTCGGCTCTGAGTATGTTGAAGATTCTTTTCCTCAAATGAAGGATCGGTTTGTTCTTCAAAAGGAGCAGCTTGGAACAGGGCATGCCTTGCAGCAAGGCTGGGACCGGATTAAAAGTTCCGGTTACGAGTATTGTCTGGTTGTAAACGGGGATACTCCGCTTATCAGTGCTAAGGCTGTCAGTAATTTTCTTGAAGCAGTTAAAGAAGACGGTGCGGACTTGTCATTTGTTACAATCACCCCTCACGAACCTAACCAGTTCGGACGGGTCATTCGTAATAAAGCCGGTCAGGTTACGGCAATTGTAGAAGCCAAAGATTATGACGAGTCCATTTACGGAGTTGCCAGCGGTGAAGTGAATGCCGGAATTTACTGCCTTAAAATTTCTGCGATTGAAGAATTGGTGTTCAAGCTTACCAATGAAAACAAAAGCGGTGAGTATTATATTACTGATTTAGTTGATCTCGCGGTTGAACGCGGGATGGCTGTTACTGCCGTCGGTTGTGGAGATTCTACTAAACTTATGGGCATCAATAGTCCGTATGAGCTTGCAAAGGCAGAATCAACTCTTAGACTGAGAATTGCAGAAAAATGGTTGCGCTCCGGAGTAATACTTCATAATTGGGAGTCAGTAGTGATCGGCCCACGCGTAACCATCAAGCCGGGAGTGGAAATAACCGGCCCGTGCGAGCTTTACGGTGAAACTTCAATTGCATCCGGCGCAGTAATTAAATCTCATGTTGTAATAACTGATAGCAGTATTGATGAGAATGCAGAAATTAAGGCGTACAGCCATCTTGAAGATGCGAAAGTCGGACCTCAGTGTTCTGTCGGTCCATATGGACGTCTTCGTCCAGGGGCTGTACTTGAAGAAGGATCAAAGATAGGTAATTTTGTTGAGGTGAAAAAGGCTATCCTTGGAAAAGGAGCAAAAGCCAGTCATCTTACCTACCTCGGAGACAGTGAAATCGGGGCAGGAACAAATATCGGTGCAGGGACGATTACCTGCAATTACGACGGAAAAAATAAGTTTAAAACAATTATCGGTGAAAATGCTTTTATCGGCAGCAACACAGCTCTAGTGGCTCCTGTTACTGTCGGGAACGGTGTGCTTATAGCAGCCGGATCAACTATTACTAAAAATGTGAATGACGGTGATTTAGCTGTTGCTAGATCAAGACAGGTCAACATTTCCCGGACTTCTCAGAAGTCTTGATTTTGTAAAGATAAGGTATTAGGTTAGAAGAATGGAAATAATCGCTCAATTGGAAGAACGTTTCGATAAAATGCTGCAGAAGATTAAACAACTGGAAGAGGAAAATGCATTTCTTCTTGAAGAACTCGAGCAAGAGAAACAACGTAAGGACGAAGTCCGTAGTCGTATCGAGTCTCTTCTGAATAAAGTTGAAGGAAATCTTGAATAGGAATTTTTATCTTTATGTTCGGGATTTAGCCTTTTTTATGGTGTAAGCTCGAATGGATGATAATAAAATTCTAGAGGATGATGGTAGTTATACAAATATGCCTCGTTACACTATACCGGTTCTCGGCCTTGAAATATCGTTCAAGACTGATGCGGACAAAATAAGAATAGAAGCCGCAAAGGATGTGCTTGAAGACCGGTTCGGTGAACTTACTCGAGGCGGAAAGGATGTGAGCAGGGAAAAGTTGCTGACTTGTTTAGCCCTGAGCCTTGCTGATGACTATCTTGAAAACAGCCGCAAGCTAGAAATGATGGAAGAGAAGATAAACGCGCTATTAGAGAAGTGATTTGTAGTCGTTAAGATGATTACAATTTAGGATATAGATATATTTCCCTGGGGAGTTCGTGATTGCCCTATAGATTCTGAACCAATATATTGAAAAAGGGAGCAAGTATCATCGGAGTGGTGTGCATGCCCGGTTTACCGGGAAGCCTGAAATTCCGAGTACAGCGCCCACCTGTTAGACTCGGTTCTAACTTCTACGGCAACACGGCGCTCCGGGGTCCCTAACAGGATTTCCAGAATTTATGACAATTAAAGGGATATTAGTTGTCATAAAGCTGTTTAGTCCGCTACTCCTCTGCTAACAGCCTCCGTCTCTTTTCTATTCTCCATGGAAGATTGTTACCTCTGATCGTTTGTTGATCGGTAGTGAAAAATCAGGTCTTAGAGGGCCTGTCAACATAAAAGGAGAATGGCATGGTTGGGGATTTCTTTCTAATATTATTGGGAATGGCCCTGGGTGCCGCAGGCGGATATGCCCTGCACCGATATGTGAATTCTAAGCGTATAGCAGATTCACAAGGGTTAGCTGACAGGATTGTGCAGGAGGCTCGTAAAGAAGCCGAAGCCATGAAAAAAGAACTCAGACTCCAAGCTCAAGCTGAAGTATATACTCTCAAAAAAGAGCAGGAAAATGAGTTTAAAGAAATTGAACGCGGCCTGAAAAAACAGGAAGAGCGTCTTCAGGAAAAAGAAGAGCGTCTTGAGAAAAAGCTTGAAACTGTAGCAGCAAAAGAGTCTGAAGTACTGGCTCTTGAAAAGCGCATGATCAAGCAGGAAAAGAAACTCGAAGAACTTCGTGAAGGCCTTGAAAGAAGAAAAGATGAGCACGAGCGCAAATTGCAGGAAGTTTCAGGGCTGACTGTTGAAGAAGCTCGCGAAAAGCTCATGACGGAAATAGAAAGCCGGACTCGCCACGAAGCCGGGAAAATGGTTCGTGCGATTGAAATGGAAGCAAAGGAAGAAGGCAGCCGCAAAGCTCGTAAGATTCTTGCTCTTGCTATTCAGCGTTACTCCGGTGACTACATTAATGAACAGACAGTCACAGCTGTCGGTTTGCCTTCAGAAGACATGAAAGGACGTATTATCGGGCGTGAAGGTAGAAATATCAGAGCTCTCGAAGCCGCGACAGGAGTTGATCTTATTATTGATGATACTCCTGAAACCGTTGTCCTTTCCGCATACAGCCCGCTTCGCCGTGAAATAGCAAAACAGGCTCTTGAAAGACTTATTCATGACGGTCGTATCCACCCTGCCCGCATCGAAGATGTTGTTGCTAAAGTTGAGCAGGAAATGGATGTTAAGCTTCGGGAAATCGGTGAACAGGCTACATTTGATGTAGGTGTTCACGGTATTCATCCTGAGATTGTAAAACTTCTCGGACAGTTGCAGTACAGAACCAGTTATTCTCAGAATGTACTTCAGCATTCACTCGAAGTTGCGTTTCTTTGCGGCATTATGGCTGCGGAACTCGGAATGGATGAGAAGATTGCTAAACGTGCAGGTCTGCTTCATGATATCGGTAAAGCTGTTGACCATGAAATCGAAGGTCCTCATGCTGTAATCGGTGCTGATCTTGCTAAAAAACATGGTGAATCCAAAGAGATTATCCATGCGATTCAGGCTCATCATGAAGATATTCCTCCTCAGTCAATTCTGGCAACACTAGTTCAAGCTGCAGACAGCCTTTCCGGAGCACGTCCCGGAGCAAGAAAAGAACTTCTCGAAAACTACGTTAAGCGTCTTGAAGAACTTGAAAATGTTGCTACCGGATTTGAAGGTGTATCAAAAGCATACGCAATTCAGGCCGGTCGCGAGATCAGAGTTATGGTCGATGCTGAAAAAGTTACCGATGATAACACTCATATGCTCTGTAAAGACATTGCTACTAAGATTGAAAACAATATGACCTATCCAGGTCAGATTCGAGTAACCGTTATACGCGAACGTCGTTCCGTAGGTTATGCTAAATAGATGAGTTTTATAGCGGCCCGGAGGGTCTGTCCCTTCGGGCCGACCTTCCATCCGCTTCTTTATTTCCTCTACAAATTTCAGATCAGCCGCTAGGTGAGCACAGTGCGGATTCTTTTTCTCGGTGACATATTCGGCAGACCCGGACGCAAGGGTATTGCACTAAAACTGACTGACCTCCGAAAGAAGCTCAGTCTTGATCTTATTGTGGCCAACGGAGAAAACGCTTCATCCGGGGTAGGTCTTTCTCTTAAAAATGCTAAAGAGCTTCTCGAGTGCGGGATTGATGTTTTAACATCCGGAAATCATATCTGGAAATTCCAGAATTTATACTCGTATCTTAATTCCTGCGATAGAATCGTCAGGCCTGCCAATGTTGCTGAAGGTGCTCCCGGGAGAGGCTGGACTTCTTTTCGAATACGGGAAGGGTTATCGATAGCTGTTGTGAATCTTCAAGGTAGAACTTTTATGAGCGCGTGCGAATGTCCGTTTCGCTGTGCTGACAAAGTGCTTGAAGAGATCCCGCCTGAGATAAAGATAATTTTAGTAGATTTTCATGCTGAAGCAACGTCTGAAAAGCAGTGTCTCAGCAGGTATCTGGATGGTCGTGTTTCGGCTGTTTTCGGAACGCATACTCATGTTCAGACCAATGATGCGAAAATACTTGAAAACGGGTGCGGGTATATCACGGACGCAGGGATGTGCGGTCCTGTTGATTCGTGCCTTGGACTTGCCGCCGGACCAGTGATCAAACGATTTGTGACAGGATTACCCCAGAAATGGCGTGTTGCCGGTGGCCCTGTTGAACTGCAAGGCGTTTTACTTGAGGTTGATGAGGTAACTGGAAAAACTGTTTCCATTGACGCTTGGAAGACAGATCAGATTATCGGATGCTGAAAATTAATATGTTTAAATTTGCTTTTTTATAGGGCAATCACGATAAATTCAATAAAGAGGTTAACATGAATATTTATGACGAACTTAAGTGGCGCGGTTTGATTCATCAGGTTTCTGACGAAGAAAAGGTACGCGAATATTTGTCTACTCCCGGCAGGAGCATGTATTGCGGCTTTGACCCGACTGCGGACAGTCTGCACATTGGTAATCTGGTCCCTCTTCTTTGCCTTGTGCGGATGAAAAGAGCCGGACATAATCCGTTGTTTCTCCTTGGAGGGGCAACCGGACGAATCGGCGATCCAAGCGGGAAGGATAAAGAACGTGAGTTTTTGAGTATTGATAAGATTGAAGCTCAGGCTGCAAATATCAAAGCTCAGATTGAAGCTTTTTGTGAGCGCAATACAGGTTCTAAGGCAGAAGTCGTTAATAACTATGACTGGACAAAAGGTATTTCCTTTCTTGAAATGCTCCGTGATGTAGGTAAGCATTTCACTGTAAACTGGATGCTTGCCAAAGAATCTGTTAAAGGCCGTTTCGGACGCGAAGATGTAGGTATTTCTTATACAGAATTCAGTTACATGCTTCTTCAAGGATTCGATTTTTATCATCTCTTCAATGAAAAAGGATGTCAGTTGCAGATTGGCGGCGGCGATCAATGGGGCAATATTACTGCCGGTTGTGAGCTTATTCGCCGTAAGGCAGCAGGCGAAGGTTTTGCGCTAACCTTTCCGCTCATTACTACTGCTTCCGGTAAGAAATTCGGTAAAAGTGAAAAGGGCGCAATTTTCCTTAATGCTCAAATGACATCTCCTTATGCTTTCTATCAATTCTGGATCAATACTGATGACAGGGACGTCATTAACTTCCTTAAGTTTTTCACCTTCTTGACTGAAGAAGAAATTGCAGAGCTTGAAAAAAGCCACGCGGAAGCTCCTCATATGCGTATTGCCCATAAGCGTCTTGCTGAAGAAACAACCATTATGATTCACGGCAAGGAAGAACTTGAAAAAGTTCAGGCTGCAACGGTTGCTCTATTCGGCGGCGGGGACGTAAAATCTGTAGATTCCGCAACACTTCGTGAAGCTATGGAAGCGGCTCCTGGAATAGAATATACAGCTGATGCTATTCCTGATATCCCGCAGATTCTTATTGATCTAGGACTTGCAAAATCAAAAGGTCAAGCCCGCAAAGATATCACTGCCGGCGGCCTTTATATAAATAACGAGCGTGTCAGTGATCCTGAATATGTTCCGGCTGAAGCTGATTTTATCGGCGGAGAAGTTCTGCTTATCCGTAAAGGAAAGAAAAGTTACGGCCTTGTAACCCGCAAATAGTTTTTGTATTATGTTTTTTATCGCGACCCGCTTAAGCAAAGAGCTTTTCCGGGTCGCAATTTTTTAAGCGATACCGACTTTTCTTTGCAACCAAGGTTAAGCGGGGTACTCTTCCGTATTGTTACTTTACAGTTTCTTGAAAACAGGGGGTAATATGCGACTGATCTTTATCGCTTTCGCGGTTATTTTCGGAGCCTTGGCACCGACTCAGGCCGGGGTGAACATGAAATTGCGAAATTTTGTGGGTGACCCCATACTGGCGGCAACTGTTTCCTTTGCTGTCGGTACGGTTGCTTTGATCGCCTATGCCTACTTTACCAAAATTTCTGTTCCGGCAATCGGTGCAACTTTGAAAGGTCCTTGGTGGATGTGGACCGGTGGATTCATGGGTGCCTTTTTTGTAGCTTCTGCTGTGATCATTGCGCCTGTTCTCGGTGCGGGAACAATGATGTGCTGGATGATTGCAGGGCAGATGGGAGCCTCAATTATTCTGGATCACTTCGGCCTCATAGGGTACGCCGTACGGGAGGCTTCTCCGATGAGAATCCTCGGTGTTCTGTTTGTTGTTGCCGGTGCTGTAATTATTGAAAAATTTTGATTAAATTAAATTGTGGCTGGATTGATAAGGAGTATGTTTTGACTGATTTATTGCGTAATAAATTAAGAATTCTATGGACTGATACAGCTATTGTCTGCCGGATGATTAAAATTGAACATTCAATTTTTGCTCTGCCGTTTGCCTACATGGGGCTTTTCCTTGCAGCTGATGGATGGCCTGGGGTTAAACCCTTTTTACTGCTGACAATTGCAATGATCGCGGTAAGATCCTTTGCTATGGCCTTTAACAGGCTTGTTGATATTAATATTGACAGTGAAAATCCCAGAACACGTACCCGTCCATTAGTTACGGGAGAATTGTCATCTGTTTTCACCCTATTTTTTATTTTAATCTGCGGAGTTATTTTTGTAGTTGCCTGTAAAAACATGAATGAGCTTTGCTACAAATTGTCCTACTTCGCTCTTGCATGGTCAGCATTTTATTCCATTACCAAGCGTTTTACAAAGTTGTGCCATTTTGTACTCGGATCAGTTCTCGGCCTTGCTCCTCTTGCAGGTTGGCTCTGTGTTGATCCTCATTTTACCTTACCTGCCGTACTTTTTTTCACAGGAGTCCTTTTCTGGGTTGCAGGATTCGATATCCTTTACGCAACGCAAGATAGAAAATTTGACAGAGGTCGGGGACTTTTTTCCATTCCAGCCTGTCTCGGACTTCAGAGCTCTCTTACTATTTCCACATTCTGCCATGTAAACACAGTAATTTTCTTTTTACTGGCCGGACTTTCAGCCGGACTTGGATGGATATATTTCACAACCACTGCTATTGTTGGCGGGATTATGATTTTTGAGCATCAAGTCATCTCTGCCGAAGACATGAGCCGTGTGAATATGGCGTTTTTTTCTCTGAACGGTGTGATCTCAGTTGTTCTATTCATCGGCACTTTACTGGATATTCTCTGCTAAATTAGGGGATTTTTTATGGATATATCAATTATTGAGGAATTTTTACGAAACGACCTTATTAAATGGCTTCATGATTTTCAACGATCTATAATTGATGGTTTTTTCTCATGGCATGGAGCCGCTGAGGTCGCTCTTGTTCCTTTGATTTTTTTTCTAGGAAAATATTTTCATAAAAAAGTTACTCCTAAAATCGAAGAGTCGCTAAAAGGAAAACTGCCGAAAATCGTGCGTGAGAGTCTTTTTGTAAAGACAATTCTCCGGGAAGTAGGGCTGATTTTAAGTGTTCTTCTTTTCAAATTGTCGGTTTTTATTTTGTCGGCTCATCATTACAAGCCGAGCTTACTTGTTATTGCCGGTTCACTTACTGCTGCATGGGTAATTATTAAAATTGCTTCCAGCCTGGTTATGAACACGTTTTGGGCCAGAGTTATTTCAACAACAGCCTGGGTCATGGCGGCTCTTAATGTTTTCGGATTACTTGGAAAAACCGTAGCTTTTCTTGATACTGTAGGATTTGTCTATAATGATAAAAACCTCTCGATCATAGTCCTTTTCAAAGGGGCCATCCTCCTTTTAGCGCTGGTTCAAGTCGCTACTTTCTCAAATAAAATTGCTCAGGACAGGATAGCAAAGTCCCGGTCACTTTCTCCTTCATTGCAAGTTCTTCTTTCTAAGGCATGCAAACTCGGACTCATGGCTTTAGCTATATATTTGGGACTGAAAGGAATCGGGGTCGACTTTACCGGCCTGACAGTCTTCTCCGGAGCCGTCGGTGTCGGCGTCGGTTTCGGTTTGCAGAAAGTTATATCCAATCTTGTCTGCGGAGTTATTTTGCTTCTTGAGCGATCTATTAAACCCGGCGATATTATAGAAGTCGGAAACGCACGCGGTAAGATTAAATCTCTCAATGCCCGTTTTATAGCAATGGAGACATTTGATAAGAAAGAGTACTTGATTCCCAACGATTCACTAATCACAGGGCAGGTTATAAACTGGACCTACGGTGATAGTACCGTAAGGCTTAGAATCCCTTTCGGCGTCGCTTATTCCTCTGATGTTCGCGAGGCCATTAAAGTAAGCGAAGCCGCAGCCCTGACGGTAACAGGAGTGCTTAAAAATCCTGCACCGGCATGCCGTATGACCGGATTCGGCGCAAGTTCCGTTGATTTTGAATTAAGAATCTGGATCGGAGACCCTGAAAAAGGAACTGGAAGGGTAAAATCCGATACATTGCTTGCGATCTGGGACGCATTCAAAGAAAAAGGAATTGAATTCCCATTTCCCCAGCAGGATATTTTTATCAAAAACCTTCCAGCGAAGCCGGAAGAAAGTTAAAATTTATTTTCACGATGCAAACAAAAAGCCCGCAACTTATTTAATTGCGGGCTTTTTGCTTTTTTGTAGGCGCATTATCCTAATGGTCATTTCTTACGCTTTCAGAAACCGTAGCGCAGGTATTCTTTTTCTCTGCGGTTGATCATCTGTATGTAGCGGTATTTGCTTTTTACCTGGGCCTCTTCCATTATCGAATAGCCAAGGTTCCGGCACTTCTCACAAGCCCCTATGGGGATCTCAATCCCAAACCCGATAGGGCCGTTTTCCTTTTGAGTTTCCACTTTGAGCAACCCGCGGCAATGGTCACATAAAAATAGAGATTCCGTTTGTGACTCTGTAAAGCCTTCTGTGTCATAGAAAATATTGCGATGACGTACTGACCAGTCGCCTTTTATGATTCCTTCGCTGCTCTGCGCCGGAGGGTTGAAATAAACCTCAGGGATAGTATCGCAAAGCATTTGAATATAGTTCAGAACATCAGCTGATTCTTTGAGCGATTCAGGATTCCATGCCGGTTCGCGCACATGGGAGTAATCAACTCCTGCCATAGCAAGGCTGATACCCAAATTTACATACGGTAATGCTCCTTGAATGGCGTATCCGCCTTCAAGTACCGCAATGTCCGGTTTTAGCATAGTGTTGAGCGCAGCGTACCCCTGCGCTGAAAAATTCATATTGGTAATAGGGTCAGTAAAATGGTTATCCTGCCCTGCGGAGTTAATGATCAGATCCGGTTTGAAGTCAGCCAGTAAGGGCATAACTATCTGTTCCATGACCATCATGAACCCTGCGTCTGAAGTTCCGGGAGGAAGTGGAATATTGACAGTCCGTCCCAGCGCTTTCGGTCCACCGGCATCTTTCGGAAATCCTGTACCGGGGTAAAGGGTTCGTCCATCCTGATGCATGGAAATGAAAAGAGTATCGGGATCGTGCCAGTACACATCCTGCGTGCCGTCGCCGTGATGGCAATCCGTATCAACAATGGCTATGCGTTTTTGTCCGTATTTTTCACGGATGTGCTCGCACATGATGGCTTCGACGTTGATTGTGCAGAACCCGCGTGATCCTTGTACCGTCTTCATTGCATGATGCCCCGGAGGGCGCACCAAGGCAAAGGCGCGGTCTCTTTCCCCCTGCATTATCAGTTCTGCTGCTTTAATGGCTCCGCCTGCTGAAATATAATGAGAACGTGTCGCTATTGCTTCCGCTTCCGGAAAGCAGAAATGGACTCTTTCGATATCTTCTGTCTTTGCCACTTCGGGCTTGTATTCGCGTATTCCTTCAATATCAAAAAGACCTTCTTCACGCAGTTGGTCCTGAGTGTATAAAAGGCGTTCTTCCCTTTCCGGGTGAGTCGGCGAGATAGCCCAGTCAAATGCAGGGAAAAATATAATTCCCAGACTGTTTTCAGCCTTGAGCATAAAAACTCCGTTTTATGAATATGTCCGGATTACGCCGGGTTTGATCTGGCATTTAACCCTGATGTTTCTGCCCACAGTGGTATAGCCGTCAACCATGTTGAAAGAAGAAGACGAGGTTATGTGCGCATTGTTTCCGTCTGAAGCAACACTCATGTCGCCAAGGTGAGCCAGCAGATGGTTCATAGCGTCTCTTTCTGCATCCTCAAGTTTGTAATTGCGTGGAACGTTTTCCCTGTACCCGAGGGAGGGGATGAACATAACGCCGCGTTCGGTGTCGGCAAAGAGTTCTATTTCAGTCGTTGTTCTGGTTAAAGCCGCGCCGATTGCATTGGCTACATCGTAGTTTTCAGGCACTTCCGTCGCAAGTTTGAATTTGCGGAAGATGTCCATTTTCATGGCTTTAGCCGGGCCGCCCATCATGTAAATTTTACGTGGAATGATGCGCCTGTTTTCGAGCAGTTCATGGATGGTATAAACCGGTTGCTGATTAATTTCTTCCACAAGTTTGCGCGTCGCATCATGAATTTTATCAATAGCGTTTTCGATAGCTCTGTCTGCCAGTTCGTCTGCTTCCATTTTGTTTTGAGCGGCAAAAGCGGCAAATTCGGCTTTTGATTTATCTATATTTCCGCAGTCGCAGGAATCTTTCCAGATAAGAGCATCCGTGAGAGTAGGAATTTTCCCTCCGAAAGCAATTGAAGGGCCGAGTCTTGTCGGACCGACTTTGACGGATCCTTCAAGGATGGAAATGGCAGAGTCGCCTCCGACTCCTATGGAATGAACTTTCAGCGCACGTACAAGTGTCGGATGAGAACCTATGTTTATTCCTTCCTGCTCAATAAGAGGTGTCCCGTCGACAAAAATAGCAATGTCAGTGGTCGTTCCGCCGATGTCGTAGATGATGGAGTCATGAGTGATTTTGCAGAGAGCTATAATGCCCATAACACTGGCAGCCGGACCTGAAAAAATAGATTGAACAGGAACTTTTCTTGATAAAGGCAGCGGCATGGTTCCGCCGTCTGCTTTAAGGATGTTAACCTTTATATGGCTCAGTCCCATTTCATCAAGTGTGCGGGAAATAGCATCAGCAAAGTTATTGAAAATACGCCAGACCGCGCAATTGTAGAAGGCTGTTGCAATGCGTCTCGGGAAATTTAAACGCCCCGTAATCTGGTGCCCGAGTGTGGTAAAATCTGCATTGTCGCCAATGGCCAGCTCGATTTCTTTTTCGTGCGCGGGATTACGCGGAGAAAATTTTGTAACAGCTGCGTAAACCTTAACACCTGATTTGCGGCAGGATGAAATAGCCTCTTCCAGAGCAAGGTTGTCCAGTTGCTTTGTTTCAGATCCGCGGTGATCTAAAGATCCCGGGATCACATGAAAGTCCTTGCAGATCATAAAAGAATGCGGGTCTAGTCCGGGACCTGCGGAAATAATCATTCCGACGTCCTCAAACTTTCCTTCAACAATGGAATTTGTTGAGAGCGTGGTACTGAGGTTGAGCTGTTTTATACGCGCAGGGTCGGTCTTGCTTACAATTGTTCCAAGCGCACTTCTGATGGATGATAGAAGATCATCATGATTAGTTGCAACTTTGACCTGAGCTTCTATCCGGTCCGGCCCGATAGCAACCGCATCAGTATGTGTACCGCCTACGTCTATTCCAAGAAGGAGCATCTGATAAATCCTTGAAGTGGGAATTCACCCATCATTAATTATGAGAAGTTTAAAACCTTTTATTACAATAGTTTTAACCCTGCATCTTAGCGTTTTTTAACTGCTAAAATGTTAGAGTTAAAGGAATCTTAAGCAGTTTATGAATAACACCCCTCTGACTGACACGTCCAGATGTTTTACTGTAAGCGGTATGAACCGCCACGTAAGCGGTGTTAATCCACTCCTTTAGTAATGCCGAGCTTTTTCATACGCGAGTCAAACGTGGAGCGATTTATTCCTGCTGCCCGTGCCGCCTGACTGACGTTCCATTTATGCTTTTCTAAAAGCATCATAACATAACTGGATTCCAGTTCAGACCACGTCATTGACGCAATATTAAATGTTGAGCTTGCTTCATCCGCAAACTTCTGTGGTGAGTCCGTTCCTTGTCTCGTAATGATTGTCTCAGCTTTGATTACTGGACTTGCTATGTGTGCAGGTAGTTCTGATAATTGAATAGTATCACCCGGAACCATGGCTTGGAATTGCTTAATCGTGTTTTCAAGTTCTCGAATATTGCCTGGCCATTTATGTGTCTTCATTGCAGACATTGCTTCCGGAGTCAGCTTTTTGGGCAGCATATGGTTGCTTGATGCTTCTCTGGTTAAGAAATATTCGGTCAGCAGCGGGATGTCTTCTTTTCTTTCGTGCAGGCTGGGCAGTTTAAGCGGTAAAACATTCAATCTGTAATAAAGGTCTTCTCTGAATCGTCCGGAGCGGACTTCTTCTTCTAATTTACGGTTGGTTGCTGAAATTATACGGATATTTATTTTACGGGTGTGAGTTCCTCCGAGCGGCTTAATTTCATTTTCTTGCAGCACTCTAAGAAGTTTAGCCTGAAGGTTGATATCCATATCTCCTATTTCGTCGAGAAAAACAGTGCCACCGTCAGCTGCCTCGAAAAGGCCTAATTTATTTGCTGATGCCCCAGTGAAAGCTCCTTTTACATATCCGAATAATTCACTTTCAAGAAGGTTTTCCGGTATTGCGCTACAGTTCTGAGTTAAAAAAGGCTTGGTAGCGCGATCGCTCTGAACATGGATTTCTTCCGCGAACAGCTCTTTACCGGTCCCAGATTCTCCGGAAATAAGAACAGGATAATTTGTTGCCGCATAATTTTTAACAAGTTTAAGTGCTTTGCTGACAGACGCGCTCTTTCCGATAATTGAGTTTTTGCCGCGCAAACTGCTCAAAGTCTGGCTTAACTGGGCGTATTTATACTGCTGTTTTTGAAATTCTAAAGAGTTGCCTAAAGCTATAGAGCCGATGTCCACCATTTCCTGAAGCATTGTGAGATATTCAGGATTTAGATTCAGATGGTCCCCGTCAGTGCTTGTATCAATAACCTGAACCGCTCCGTAAACATCTTTACCTTTAAGCAGGAGCGGAAAACATAGGATATGCTTACTTTTTATTTCAAAGTTTTGTTCAATTCTGCTGAAATGTCTGTCATCTGCTCCAGCTTCAGCAATGGTCATTTTCCCATTCTGTATGACCCATCCCACAATACTTTTTTCATTTGGTGAAAGCTTGACGCCTTTTAATGCTTCACTTTGATGCCCTAATGATTCGACGCATTCATACATGTTGTTGCGCTCAATCCAAAGTGACCCTCTTTCTACGTTTTGCAACTTTAAAAGCAGGTTTAAAATTGTTTTCTGTAATTTTTTAGGGTCTAATTCCCGCGATAATGCTTTATAATCGTCAATTGAGATTGTCATATATATTTTTTATTTCACTAAGTTTTATTGTGTTATTTTGAGTTTTTTATGATATATAGTAATATTTATGAATAATCAACTTGTGAATGATGATGGGGGAATTTGATTTTAAAATTATGAATGGCGACCTGTCGGGCATAACAGAGATTTTAGCCATAAAAACTGTTTTTGGCACGGATGGTGCTTTATGAAGATCAGCTTGTTAGTCAAGTATGGACCGGGGGACCCACTCCACCTCCCCGACCCCTTCGGGTTCTCCGGTTCACAACTTTCTTAAAACATTCCGGTTTATTATCTATACATAAGATGGAGTGATCTTTTCATGAGTAATATTGATAGTCTGCTTTCAGTGCACAGACAAGATATGGAAATGTTACGAGGTGAATCTCGTCAGGCCAGATCTCTCAGATCAAAAGAATATCGCGAAATGAATAAAGAGTTTAATGCTCTTCGCTCAAAGCTTTCAGCAGAATTGCCTCATTATGTTAAGGTCTCGTCTTTACTGCGCGGACCATTTGCTTTTATGCTGACTCTTCTAGCTATACTCAGCTGTTAGATACAGCGAAACATTCTCTCCTGAAGATGTTTTAAGTTTTTTTACGAATAATTTTGTATTTAAAGTTCGAACCGGAATTAATCTATGTTAATCCGGTTCGGACTTTTTTTTTGAGCAAGTTTGTTTTTGCATTTGCTTGTCTGTATTAATGTCTCATCACAACTTTTCCCTTTTTCTTCCTGACTACCGGGAGTTTCCAAGAAAAGATTTAGCTGCTTCTCTTAAGTTTTCATCCCAATTGGCCGCTAGAGGGTCTGCTATCAGTATCTTTGCTCCTATTGAAGAGGCTATTGCCTGTGCACTCTTTTTAGAGAACTGCGGCTGGATGAATATGGCAGAAACTGAATTATTGCGCGCAAAATCGATTATCTGGGCCATTTCTTTAGGGCTGGGTTCCTTTCCTTCTAATTCAATCGGAATCTGTTTTAAGCCGTAGGTTCTGGCAAAATATCCCCACGACGGGTGGTATACCATAAAGCTTTGCGGTTTTGAGGAGTTTTTGAATATGTTAATCAGTTCATGGTCCAGATCATCAATTTCCGCAGCAAATTTATAATAATTTTTCCTGTAAATATCTTCGTGCTGAGGGTCGGCCGCTATCAGTGAATCTCTGATTTGAAGGGACATGATTCTTACAAGAGGCGGAGCCAGCCAGATGTGCGGATCTGCGATATAATTATCACTATGGTCGTGATGTTCTTCTCCTTCATGAATATGCTCCTGCATAGGCTGTCTGACGACAGATTCGTCTAAGTGAACAATCTCTAAATTTGTGTTTGCGGATTTAAATCTCGGCAGCCATGCCTGCTCAAACGGGACTCCTATGGCGAAATAAATAGCTGAATTGCTAAGTTGGGTCATCTGTTTGGGCTGCGGTTCGTATACCGCCGGACTACTGCCCGGTCTGACCATAACATTCACATCTACTAAGTCTCCTCCTATCTTTTTGACAAAGAACTCCTGCGGAACAATAGAAACAGTAACCTGTAACGGGGCTGCGTCTGCAACTGTTGAAACAAGTAAAAGTAAAATAGCAAATATGAATTTAAATTTGCGCGTGGACATAAGTCTCTCCATTTAAAAATAGAAATTTAAAGTTTCGGTATAATTGCAACCATGTGGTTTGATGTCATTCCTTATAATCGATGCGGGGTTATAATGACACTTTTCCCATCCGGCGTGTATAAAATAATTCTGATTGTTTTTATAGCAATAGGTGTAATTATAATGGTGTAATTTTATAAGAATATTGTGTTTTGCTTTATTGGTGGAATATTATCGGCATTTGCTATTTTTGATAATAATTAAATTTCAAATATGTATAATCTGTCCTAAAATGTATTTTTTTGGCACGGAGAGTGCTTAGTGTATCTAAAATATACTTTTTGTGGTGGAGTTTTTTCAAAAATGGCAAATAATGTGTTTTTTGAGTGTATCAAAATACATAAATGTAAAAAATAGTAAAACAACGCAATGAGTGGGAGTAGTGGAAAATGAATGCAGCGGATACTTCATTTATTCTTATTTGTGCAGCCTTGGTAATGTTTATGACGCCCGGGCTCGCGCTTTTTTACGCGGGGATGGCGCGCAGTAAAAACGTTTTGGGCACCATTATGCAGAGTTTTGTAATGCTCGGACTAGTTTCAATCATATGGGCTGTCATCGGTTACACACTTGCTTTCGGAGAGGATATCGGCGGACTTATCGGCGGACTTAACTTTTTTGCGCTTAACGGGGTCGGGATTGATACCTTAAACAGCCCCGCAGCAAATCTGCCGCATCTTTTATTTATGGTTTTTCAAGGGATGTTTGCTGTAATTACGCCTGCACTCATCACAGGGGCTTTTGCAGGGCGCATGAAATTTAAGGCTCTGATTATATTTTCTTCATTGTGGGTAATTTTTGTATATGCCCCTATGTGCCACTGGGTATGGGGCGGCGGATGGATGAGTAAAATGGGTGCGCTGGACTTTGCAGGAGGAGCTGTTGTTCATATGAGCTCAGGAGCCGCCGCACTTGCAGCATGTCTGGTTATAGGGAAACGTAAAGGATACGGAAAGCAGTCCTTTATTCCGCATAATCTTCCTATGACTCTGCTCGGAGCGGGTATTTTATGGTTCGGCTGGTTCGGATTCAATGCCGGAAGTGCTCTTGCTGCAAACGGCATCGCCGTAAATGCTTTTGTAACAACTCATCTCGGAGCAGCCGCAGGGCTTCTCGGATGGCTGCTTGTTGAAACCTTTCATGGCGGCAAACCTACAACTCTGGGAGCTGCGTCCGGAGCTGTCGCAGGACTTGTTGCTATTACACCTGCCGCCGGATTTGTTACCCCCATGGCTTCGATTATTATCGGATTCGGAGGCGGCATAATCTGTTATGGCGGCATTTTACTCAAATCAATCTTTAAGTATGATGACTCGCTAGATGTTGTCGGTGTTCACGGTATCGGCGGAACATGGGGAGCCATTGCAACCGGACTTTTCGCAAGTGTCGGAGCTGAAGGTATGTTTTACGGCAATCCGGCCCAGCTTTGGATTCAGATCGAGTCTGTAGTATGCACTTGGGGATACTGCTTTGTTGTAAGCTTAGTGCTTCTCAAAATAGTTGATGCTACTTGCGGTCTTCGTGTTGACGAAGAGGCTGAGTCCAGCGGACTTGATATCGCGGAACACAGTGAAACAGGTTATCAGTTCTAAATTTTAAGAGGGCAGTAATTATGAAAAAAATAGAAGCTATAGTCAGGCCGTTTAAAGTTGATGATGTGAAAGAAGCTATTGCCGCACTCGGCCTTAAAGGTATGACGGTCACCGAAGTCAAAGGGTTCGGCCGTCAGGGCGGACATAAAGAAGTCTATCGCGGAGCTGAATATCAGGTTGATTTCTTGGTTAAAACCAAGATTGAGATTGTTGTTGAAGCTGAAAGAGTTCCTGAAGTGATGGAAGCTATCCGTGACGCCGCGCTCACGGGAAAGGTCGGTGACGGGAAAATATTTGTTACTTCCGTTGATGAAGTAATGCGCATTAGGACCGGAGAAACTGGCCGGGACGCTATTTAATGACGAATTTGTCAGGTTTCGGGACTGCGACTCAAAACCTTCGTACCGGTAGAGATATTCTTCATGCGGCATGCTCTAAGAGTATGCCGCATGATTTCTCACAACGTTTGGCTGCCTTGGTAGACAGATATTTCAGTGAGAGGCTTGCAGAAGCGGTTGCAGAGGGGATTCTTTCTGACTGTGAAGACCTTTGTGTGTTGGCTGTTGGCGGCTACGGCAGAGGAAAGCTTTCCCCGTTTTCAGATCTGGATGTTCTGGTACTTACAGACTTGTCTGAGGTTAGTCTTTTAGAAGGTCTGGCGGCTTTTTTGTTTCACCCTTTGTGGGATTTAAAATTTGATGTCGGGCATGCCGTTCGCACTGTTCAGCAGAATATTGAACTTGCTAAAATAGATTTTAAGGTCTTGGCTTCATTTCTGGATTTACGTTTTTTAGCCGGAAATAATAAACTATATAAAAATCTTTCCAGTAAATTTGCTGAAGAGGTTCTTCCTGTTGCAGGCAGTTCTTTTTGCAATACTCTGTGGGAGAACCGTCAGACTGTGGGCGTCGGGATGGACTCGGTGGTCCTTGAGCCTGATCTTAAAAATGGATGGGGTACTCTTCGAGATGTCCAGTTTGTGCATTGGTGCGCCTGTATAAAGGGTAACTATTCTCCCTTAAATGAAAAAGATCTTGATGAGTTGCGAGATGGTGAAGCATTGCTGATACGAGCCCGTTCCGCCCTGCATTTGACTGCCGGTCGTAAAGTGGATCGTCTGGATATTGAAAGGGTTGCAGATGTGGCCGAGCTTTGCGGCGTAAAAGGGTATTCTCCGGCAAAGCGTGGTAACGATCTTTTAAATAAACTGCACTCTGCAATGATAAACGTCCGCTCTATGGGTGATGCCCTTTATCGGGAATCTTTTATTAAAGATTTGAGGACGTTTATAGAATGGTCAGGGCCGATCAGTTTAAAATCAGCACTTGAACTTTTTGAACATAAATCCAGAACAGGTAATCCTTTAACCCGTGAAGCCAGACGGGCTGTTTCAAATATAAATAGCGAAATAGATATCAGCCTTGGTGACGCACTGACGTTATTGATAAAAATTTTTGAAGCGCCATACGGCTGGCGAACTTCGCTTGAAATGCTCGACAGCGGTCTGTTTGATTCTTTTTTGCCTGAATTTTCCAAAGTTGCCGCTTTGATTCCGTATGATGGATATCATCGTTATCCGCCGGGAAGACATACACTGCTCGCAGTACAGAAATGTTGCTCCATATACAGAGATGAATTTGAAGGTCTGGAAAATCCTGACGGGGTCGGCCTGACTCCTGCTGATTTTGATATTTTGATGCTCGGAGCTTTTTTCCATGACATAGGAAAAGGTGGACGCGCTCACAGTGAACGGGGTGCCGAAATCACCTCAGAAATATTGTCACGAACTTCCTTTTCTGAACCATTCAAGGACGATGTTGTTTTTCTTGTGCGGGAGCATTTATCACTTATCAAAGCTGCAAGGCGCATTGATTTAAGTGATGGCGATTCGCTACTTGAAGTTGCCGGCAAAGTTGGATCGCTCCGAAGGCTCAAGCTCCTTTTTATTTTATCCATGGCTGATTCGATGGCTACAGGTCCGCGGGCTTGGAACTCGTGGAGCGAATCTTTGCTCAGAGAGTTATACTCAGGGCTTAATCAGGCTCTGGCTGAAGAATCCATGCATAAATTCGATAATGCTCAGACAATTGCTGAAACAAAAGCTGCGGTTATGGTTCTGGCTTCCGAGGTGATGGTTGGAGATACAGCTAGGTCAATGATTGAAGCAATGCCAGACAGATATCTTTTGAGCGAAGAACCGGAAGAAATTGTATGCCACATGAAGCAGGTTAGAGAGTTTAACAGTGCGTATGAAAAAGACCTTATCCGCAAACCTGGAGGAAAGGGTGGAAAGGGGCTTAACCTTGTCCGCGCAGCTCAAAACGGCGGTAACGGCAGAACGAAAATAGTTATTTCCGCACGTGATCAGGATTTTCTTTTTGCCGCACAGACCGGAGCCTTGTCTCTTCATTCAATAAATATCCTTTCCGCAGATATTTTTTCATGGGCAGATGGAACCGCTGTGAATATTTTTACCGTTGAAACTCCTCCTGCGGAAACAACTCCTGCTGATATCTGGGCGCGGGTGGAAAGAGCTATAATGTATTCTATGACCGGTAGACTTTCACTTGATTACAGATTGCACAAAAAGAGAAATTCTCTGCTTACTAAGGCAAAATTACAAAATGTTCCGACTCAGATTCTGGTGGACAATGAGTCCAGTGAATTATGCACCATAGTTGAAGTTAGAACTCAGGATCGCTCCGGAATACTTTATGGAATGGCTGTAACTTTCTCTCGAATGAATATTGATTTGCGCATGGCAAGAATTTCTACCACCGGAGACAGTGTTTTTGATGTCTTTCATGTGGAAAGTGCGGGGTGCGGTAAAATAGAAGACCGAGAGTACTTGAAAGAATTAGTAGGTGCGTTGGATTACGCTCTTGCAAGCGTGAAGTAAGTTTTGCGGTTTTATTAAAAGTATTTTTTGAATTTTAGATGCCGTTTTGCTTGAGGTGGTTTTACTTAAAAGGAGCTGTTAATGTTTTCTGAGACAATGACTCACATGGTCATAGATGCTTTGGTGTTTTTAGTTCTCTGTTTATTTTTAGTGTTTCTACCTGAGTATTTCAGTTCCGGCAGTGGTTTGTCTATAGTGGGCATTTTAGCCGCAGCGTTGGCAATTATTCTTGCTGTAGATTTTATGAAAAGTTCACGGGTTCGCAATGATTGCGAATTGACTAATAAGTGGATGAAGAGTCTGTCGTGCGGACAAAAATTTAATGATGACTTTGAAAAAATATTGAAAAAATATCCGGACGCGGCGGTTCTTGATGAGTTTGTAAAAAAATTGACATGTAAGCTTGATGATACCGAGAAGAATTACAGGATACAAAAAGAAAAAAAACTTAAGGCATACCGGCTTGTTGATGAAGCTCGCGCGCAGGCTGAGGATGCTCGTTGCAAAGGTTTGCTGTCTGCCTCCAAAAATCTTGAAAGCGCAGTTGAAGGAATTCGTAATGAATCCTCGTTGCTGGGAGATGCTACCAATCGCGCCCGCTCCGGCGCAGGCAAACAGCAGGAGCTGCTGGCCTCGGTTGTTTCGTCGATGGAGCAAATTGATGCATCCATAACTCAGGGAGCCAGAAATGCGGAAGCTGCTGCTGACGATGCTGAAAGCGCGGCAAAGCAGGCTTCATCCGGTGAATTGGTACTTAATAAAACTATCGCATCAATCGGGTCTGTTTTAGCTAATTCTAATGAATTAAACGGGCTGGTTGAAAGTCTAGGAGTTCAGGCAAACGGAATAGGTAATATTATGGATGTTATTTCAGATATTGCCGATCAGACAAATCTTTTGGCATTGAACGCTGCAATTGAAGCCGCCAGAGCAGGCGAAGCAGGGCGCGGATTTGCTGTGGTCGCTGATGAAGTCCGTAAACTTGCGGAAAAGACTATGGACGCAACTCGTGACGTAGGGGCGGAAATAGGTAAAATCCAGAAACATGTTGAACAGACAATTGCCGGAGTCGATTCCATTGCCGGGCTTGCCGGAGAAGCTTCCAACCTTGCTTCCATGTCTGGTGAAGCTCTGGTTGAAATAGTTTCGCTTGCAGGAAAAAGTTCTGAAAGGGTCCGTAAGATTGCGCAGGAAGCGGTACAGCAGGCAGAGGCCAGTAATATTGTAAGAGATGCAATTACGGAAGTTCATTCTATCTCAGATGAGACTGATGACGCTATGTCAGGAGCCGCTGAGTCTATTACCGTTCTTGGTGGACGCATATCCGATCTTGATGATATGATAGGTGTATTCCAGCTAGTCGGTAACGGTGAAGTTCAGGAAGTGATAAATCAGCTTGCTAAATCTCCTGATATTTTATCTCGTAATAGAGAATTGCAGGAGCGCGCAATGAGAAAAGTTGTGCGCGGGAATCAGTTTCTTGAACTTCTTTACATTACCGATCAGAACGGAGTTCAGACAGTCAGTAATATTTCCGGGCATGGGCAGGGGTATGCTGAGGACAAGTCTTCATTCGGAAAAAACTGGTCTGAAAGGCCTTGGTTTTCAGCCCCTCTTGAAAGTAAAACATTGTACATTTCAGATGCTTATAAGTCTTCAGCTTCTGGGACTAATTGCATCACAGTTTCCGGTCCTTTTCTTAATGCTAAAGGAGAAGTCCTCGGAGTTATTGCTGCAGACGTTATGATAAACTGTTAATTCGGGTTGAAAATAATGTGTCTCGGCGATTATAATCGCAGTGCTTTTCTTGCCAAAATGCCGATATTTATCTAAGTGAGCCCTAGCTTAATCAGTGGAGAGAGAAATTATGAAAGTACTTATAGTCGGTTCAGGCGGAAGGGAACATGCACTTGCCTGGAAGCTTGGACAGAGTCCGAAAGTTTCTGAAATTTTTATCGCACCGGGAAACGGTGGAACCCGTCTGGAAGGGACCAACGTTCCTATTAAGGACGATGATTTACCCGGACTGGTTAAATTCGCTAAAGAAAATAAAATAGATCTCGTGGTCGCCGGACCTGAATTGCCGCTTGTTCTCGGCATTAAAGAAGCCCTTGCCAAAGAAGGAATTCCTTGTTTCGGTCCCGGAGCATATGCCGCCAATCTTGAAGGCAGCAAAGCTTTCTCGAAAATGGTTATGCGCGATTCCGGCGTACCTACTGCTCCGTTTCAGGTTTTTGAAGAATTTGAGCGGGCTAAGGCTTTTGTTGAAAGCAAAGGTGCCCCGATAGTCATCAAAGCTGACGGGCTTGCCGCAGGGAAAGGGGTTGTGGTTGCTTCCACAGTTGAAGAGGCGATTGAATCTCTTGAAGCAATGATGGTCGCAAAAGAGTTCGGTTCTGCCGGAGAAAGAGTTGTTATTGAAGAAGCTCTTAAAGGTGAAGAAGCTTCTTTTCTGGCATTTTGTTCCGGTGAAGAATACGCACTGCTCCCTTCTGCGCAGGATCACAAAGCTGTTGGCGAAGGCGATACCGGGCCTAATACCGGCGGTATGGGCGCATATAGCCCTGCACCGATTCTGCCACAGGAAAAATATGAAGAAACTGCAGAACTGGTCATCAAACCTGTACTCAAACTTCTGGCGGACCGAGGGGAGCCTTTCGTGGGTATCCTTTACGCCGGACTTATGTACACCCCTGATGGTCCTTCTGTCCTTGAATATAATGTCCGTTTCGGTGATCCTGAGTGTCAGCCGCTGTTAATGCGTCTGGACAGCGATCTTGCCGAAATTATGCTCGCTTGTGTTGAAAACAGAATCTCCGAAGTAGAAGTTAAGCTGAAATCAGAAACAACTTTATGTGTTGTAATGGCTGCCGGCGGCTATCCCGGCTCTTATGAAAAGGGAATGGAGATTACCGGATTTGAAGAAGCAGAGCAGGTTGATGGTGTAAAAGTTTTTCAGGCCGGAACTACTTACAAGGACGGCAAAACTCTTACCAACGGCGGACGAGTACTGGGTGTAACCGCTCTCGGGGCCGACCTCGGCGCGGCACAGGCTCGTGCATATGAAGCGGTAGCAAAGCTTTCGTTCAAGGATGCGTATTACCGTCGTGACATAGGAAATAAAGGTTTTAAAAAATGAGTGTAAAAGTAGCAATCTTTATGGGCTCCATCTCTGACAGGGACACAATGCAACCCTGTTCAGATTTGTTGACCAAGCTTGGTATTCCTCATGTGTTTACTGTATCTTCTGCTCATCGTACTCCTGAAAGGACTGCGAAGCTTGTGAAGGATTTTGAAGCCGACGGGTGTCAGGTCTTTATCTGTGCTGCCGGACTTGCCGCCCACCTTGCAGGAGCGGTGGCAGCTAAAACAATCAAGCCCGTTCTCGGCGTACCCATATGCGGCTCGCCACTTGGCGGAATGGACGCTCTTTTGGCGACAGTTCAGATGCCTCCGGGATTTCCAGTCGGAACTCTTGCTCTTGATAAAGTCGGATCGAAGAATGCCGCATGGATGGCTGCTCAGATTATTGCTTTGCATGATAGCGATGTTGCGGAAAAGATTTATCAGGCCAGACGTGAATTTGTTGAATCTGTAGAAAAAGCTGCAGCAGAACTTGAATCTGCATAGTTTAGCTGTGTAAATTATTTCAGGATTATATAGAACTTATTTAAACCGGGGTTGATATTGTATCAAGTCCGGTTTCTTTTTTATTCCATCATGGAGTGGACCGTTTTTAAAAGTTCTTCCTGAGAGAAAGGTTTTACCAGAGCTGCCTTTGCACCAAGGGCTTTAGCCTGTTTAAGGTATTCCAGTCCTGTATATTCCCCTCCGCCTGAAATAACTAAAATTTTGCTCTCTATCTTCTTTTGTTTGATTTCAAGTATTGTTTGGATACCATCCATATTGGGCATGAAAATATCAATGATGACGAGATCAATTGTGTTTGTTTTAAACAGCTCCAGCCCTTCTTCACCGTCAAGTGCCGTTAGAATCTCTACAGATTCATCTCTCAAATAGTGTTTGAGAAGATCCAGCATCTTAGGGTCGTCATCAATTATAAGGAAAGTTTTCATTTTTGTTTCTCAGCTAAAAATTATTAATACTACATGTTATGACATTCTGTTAAAAAACGGAAGGAATCTTCAAGTAGAATTGTTTCTGTACACGAAATTTTATTCGTATGGCAAAACTTTCAGAGCAATTGAAACTTCTTGCGCAACTAGTTCATACATGTCGTCTATATTTGTCAGTTCTTTATTTCTGAGAGCTTTTTCTAAAAAGTCACTTTCAATATGTGCTTTTATCGCGCCTACCGCGCCTGATTCCCCTTTGAGGGTGTGGGCGTAGATGCTCGCCTTTTCCCAATTCTTTTCGCAGATAGCTTTTTTAATAGTTATTAAATGCTTAGCTGCTTCTTCCCTGTAGATCGCAATTGCGGCGTTTAGCAATTCACGATCTCCGGCAAAACGGGTTAAGGCCAGTTCAAGGTTAAATTTGTCAGGGTAGTCGGATAAGTCCATGTAAAGTTATTCCCTTTTCATTTGTTCTGAAAATCTTTTTTAATCAACTATAATTCCGGTTTTTTTCTTTAGCCTTATGATACTAACCTATCCTTACTTTGTGTTCAATATGGACTTTGTCATCTGATAAAAAAAGGCCCTAATTGCAACTTGCAATCAGGGCCTAAGATCTAAACCGGTATATGGAAGGGCTAGTTCTTTTTATCTAGTTCAGCGTACCATCCGCTGGCTTTGGTGAGCAGGCTTTGAATTCTGCCGACAAGAGCGTGAGGATCGTTGAGGTATCCTTCAAGAAGGAGTGCTGATTCAAGTAATTGTTTGGATGAAAGTTCAATGAATTCATCATCGGGGTTTGTTTCAAAGATTTCAAGCATTGAACGGAGCAGAGGATGGTCTGCATTGATTTCCATGGTCTTGGTAGGGATAGAAGTATCCTTGTTCATGACCTTCATGATTTTTTCCATGGAAGAAGTCATTGCTCCGTTCGGGCTGATCAGACGGCAAGGGCTGTCACTCAGTCTTTCGGATATTTTAACTTCAGCGACCTGTTCGCCTAAAACTTCTTTCATCTTTGCTGCAAGAGCGTCCATGTCTTTAGACTGTTCTTCGCTAAGAGGTGTAGCTTCATGTTCTTTTTTAGCTGATTCAAATTTATCCAGCTTTTCAAGGTCTGCGTACTCTGCGGAAACAAGGGTGAATTCCTTATGTTCGCGGAGGCTTTCCATAACGAACTCATCAATCGGTTCGTAGAGGTAAAGAACTTCGATATTTTTGTTGCGGAAGATTTCAAGATGCGGGTTAAGGTTGGCAGCTTCGCGGCTGGCAACAAACGCATAGTATATTTCTTTCTGTCCTTCTTTGACGCGTTCGATGTAATCATCAAATGAAACTAAAGCTTCACCGTCAGATTTGGATGAATCAAAGCGGAGCAGGTTTGCGTATTTATCTTTGTTTAAGAAGTCCTGATGTCCGGCCTTGAATATTTTAGCGTGTGCTTTCCAGAACTTTGCATATGTTTCAGGGTCGTCTTTCGCAGTTTTTTCAAGCTGAGAGAGAACCTGTTTAGTCATTGTTGAACGGATTTTGCCGATGAGCAGATTGTCCTGAAGAGTTTCGCGGGAAATATTCAGAGGCAGATCTTCGGTATCCACAACACCTTTGATGAAGCTCAGGTATTCAGGCAGCAGATTCTTGTTCTGACGTTCAATCAGAACTCTGCGGACATAAAGGTCAATCCCCCAATTGTCGCGGTCCATGCCGAATATATCGAGATCTTTTTCAGGCACGAAAAGAAGGCTGTTGAACTGTACCGGCGCGTCAACGGAGAAATGAAGTGTGCTGATCGGAGCCTGAGGATCGTAGGTGAGGAATTTATAAAATTCTTCGTACTGTTCAGGTTTGATCTGGAATTTAGGTTCACGCCAGAGAGCTGTTACTGTGTTGACTCTTTCACCGCCGATCATGATGGGGAAAGACACAAAATTGGAATGCTTGGAGACAATTCCTTTAAGGGTGTCTTCGGAACCGAAACGTTTAACCATGTCTTCTTTCAGGAAGATTTCAATGGTTGTTCCATGTGGCAGTTCTTCATCAAGAACGGTCAGTTCGTAGTTGGTCTTTCCGTCGGAAATCCACTGAATAGCAGGGGCGTCTTTTTTGAAAGATTTTGTGCGGACAACAACTTTGTCAGAAACCATATATGCGGAGTAGAAACCTACACCGAAACGCCCGATGAGGCTGTCGAGGCTCTCATTTGTATCAGCGGCCTGTTTGATGAACTCCGCGGAGCCGGAATGAGCTATTGTTCCGATATTAGCCATGACTTCGTCTTTGGTCATGCCTATTCCGGTGTCGGCAACGGTGATAGATTTGGCTTCTTCGTTGTAGGATATGCTGATCTGAGGTTCAATCTCGTCATCAAGAGCTGGGTCGCGATTGGTTTCAAAGCGCATTTTATCAAGAGCATCGGATGCGTTTGAAACGAGTTCTCTGAGGAAGATTTCGCGGTTTGTGTAGAGGGAGTGGACAAGGATGTCCAGAAGCTGGTTTATCTCAGCTTTAAATTCAAATTTTTCTGTCTGTTCAGTCATCAGTTTTCCTCCAATAATTAAATTCCTTTCGACTGCCAATTTAGCAGTCGAAAGGCTGATATGGTGAGAATAAGTGGAAAGCCTTGCTGTCATGATCATGGCAGCAAATACGGCTTGCTTGTAGGCTATTTAGTTACGGCTTTCAGCTTGTCAAGAAGGAACTTTTCAAGTTCGCGTCTGTCCTTGCGTAATCTAACCAGTTCAGCTTCCATTATGGAGAGTTTATCTTTAAGGCAGATATTTTCTTTTTGCAGGTCTTGAATGTCTTCACCCTGTTCGCATACATCTTTGGCTGTCTTTTCCATGCCGCAACGAAGTTCATCGGCCATTCCACCTTCGGCGGGGATAGCTCTTTGCGTGATATTTGAAAGCAGACCTTTTAATCCTTCAGTTATGGATTTAGCTATTTCTGCTCCCATTGCGGCAGCCATTTGCACAGCCGGTTCCATCTCTATAGATTTAAACTGCGCAGGAGAGGATTGCGGAGGAATATCCTGAGAAGGTTGTTCAATTGCAACGTTGACCGGATATTTTCTGGAAAGGTCAGCCATAACATCTTCGGCAGTATGCCCTTGCTTAAGCATGGATGCTATCAGTGAAAAAATTTCAACAGCTTCAGGCTTAAAACGTTTTTGCCTGTTTCTGCCTGTGCTCGGCAGATACTGGGCAAATCTGTTTTTCCAGTAATGAAGAGTTGACTCCGGGACTTCAAGTAAGCGGGATATTTCTGCTATGGAAAGAAGTTTTTTATCCGTCACGGTTACGCTCCGCAATGCTTTTGGTAATTAATCAAATAATTTTTAATTGATTATTAATGGTTAGTTTTAATTTGTATTCAAGTCAATATTCTCTTTATCAAACATCGACAGCTTTAAGAGTACATTGATCAGAAATATAACCTATTGTCCCAAATAAGTGATGTTTTAATAAGGTGATCTTCCTTGATTACTGCTACGGAATGAAGTAGGCGCAACCTGTAGCTTCTTCTGGTTCGGTAAACTCTGTTTCAGGAATTTACAGCTATATGTTTCTAGTTCCCGTTGATTATGGTAACAGACTTATGAAAATCATTGCGCAATATTTTTTCTGCTTGTTGTTACCTTAAATGGTTGCCTGATTGACGTAAAAGTAGCTTTGTTGTGATGATTATTTAAAATTAAAGAGTTAATATTCTGTAATAGAGTACAGCTCTGACTATCTATAATTCAAATTTGTATGTATTCAGGAGAAGTTTTTGAATTCCGAAACTATTTTACTTTTTGACGTAGGTAATACTAATACCAAAATAGGTTTTTCGACTCGCTCTGAAATCGGCCTTTCGTTTGTTTTGCCGACCGATCCCGGCGGAACATCAGATTCGTGGGGACTTAGACTTCTTGAAATATGCCGCGTAGCCGGATATGCTCCGCAGGATATTGTCGGAGGAGCTGTCTCGTCTGTCGTTCCCCCCATGGATCCGATTTTGAAATCTGCCGTAAAGAAATTTTTATCGTGCGATTTGAAGTTTGTTCCGCGGGATATTGAACTTAATATTGAAAACAAGTACGAGCGTCCTTGGGAAGTAGGTGCTGACAGGCTTGTGACAGCCTTTTCAGGACGTTGTATTAGTGATAGCGAAAATATAATCGTTGTAGACTTCGGAACTGCGACTACATTTGATTGTGTTGTCGGAAACGCGTATATGGGTGGTTTGATTTGTCCCGGAGTAATGTCGTCTACTAAGGCGCTTTCTTCTGAGACAGCAAAACTTCCGCATATTACTCTTGAGCTTGAATCAACAGTTGTCAGGCCGGGAAAAAGTACTGCGGATAGCCTCAACCAAGGGCTTATTTTCGGATTTGCCGCAATGGTCGAGGGACTGAGTCAAAGATTACGTGATACTTTGGGCGGTGAGGTTGAACTCATTGCAACAGGAGGCTTTGCCTCTAAAATAGCTGAAGTATGCTGTGCCATAGACCGTGTGGAACCTACCCTCCTTTTGGATGGACTCCGCATGAGCTGGTTCGGCGTTGAGGAATAGACGGTCGTAGAGTTATTGTCGGAGCTTGTTACCGACATTTCGGAAGTAAACCGGAAAAAGTAATGTTTATCTATTTTCAAGGAGAAATGTCATGAGCACTATCGTAGCTGTCTGGGCGAGAGAAATTCTTGATTCCAGAGGTAACCCCACAATTGAAGTAGAAGTGGTTCTTGAATCCGGAGCCACCGGCCGTGCTGCTGTTCCTTCCGGTGCATCTACCGGAACTCGCGAAGCTCTTGAACTTCGCGATGGAGATGAAGACCGTTACGGCGGAAAAGGCGTACAGGTTGCTGTAGCCAATGTTCGCGAAGAAATCGCGGAAGCTCTCGTAGGGCAGGACGCATTGCGTCAGGTCGCTATCGATAACCTGCTGATTGATCTTGATGGAACCGAGAACAAAGAAAGACTCGGTGCTAATGCAATGCTGGGTGTTTCCATGGCTGTTGCAAGAGCTGCTTCCAACCTGCTCGGAATTCCTCTTTATCAGTATCTTGGCGGCGTAAACGCAAAAGTGCTGCCTGTTCCTTTGATGAATATCATTAACGGCGGGGAGCATGCTCCTAACAACCTTGATATTCAGGAATTCATGATTGTACCTTTGGGTGCTGAAACTTTCGCGGAAGCTCTCCGCATGGGTTCTGAAACCTTCCATGCTTTAAAGAAAATTCTCGCTGCTGACGGTCACAACACCGCAGTCGGTGATGAAGGCGGATTCGCTCCGAATCTTAATTCACATGCAGAAGCTTTTGAGTACATTATCAAAGCTATCGAACAAGCAGGATACAGACCCGGTCATGACATTGCTCTCGCAATTGACGCTGCTGCTTCCGAATTCTACAAAGACGGTAAGTACGTGCTGAAAGGCGAAGGCAAAGAATTCACATCTGATGAACTGACAGAGTTCTATGTTGATCTTTGCGATCGTTTCCCGCTCATTTCCATTGAAGATGGACTTGCAGAAGGCGACTGGGAAGGCTGGGAACGCCACACCGAAATCCTCGGTGAACGCATTCAGATCGTAGGTGATGATGTATTTGTTACCAACCCTGATATTCTTGCAGAAGGCATCGAACGCGGCGTTTGTAACTCCATTCTGATCAAACTGAACCAGATCGGAACTGTTACTGAAACTCTCGATACCATTGAACTTGCAAAACAGGCCGGTTACACCACCGTTGTTTCTCACCGTTCCGGTGAAACCAGCGATCACTTCATTGCCGACCTCGCTGTAGGTCTCAATACCGGTCAGATTAAGTCCGGTTCTTTGTGCCGCAGTGACAGACTTGCTAAATACAACCAGCTTCTCCGCATTGAAGAAGATCTCGAAGATGAAGGTATCTACTACGGACCTGCTCTTCGCGAAGCATTCTTCCCAGAAGATTAGGTTTTCGCAGGTTTTACAGGATTATTTAAGGGGCCGGGGCTGCAATTGCACTCCGGCCCTTTGTATTATATGGAACCAGTGTCTCGAACACCTCAGCACGGAGAACACTATGATAATTTTAAACGGAAAAGAAACAGCTCTCACCATTCGCGGCGAGCTAAAGCTTGAAATAGATTCCCTTAAATCAGAATTCGGCAGAGCGCCCGGTCTGGCAGTCATTCTTGTCGGAGAAGATCCCGCATCAGAAGTTTATGTTCGCAACAAGAAAATAGCCTGTGAAAAATCAGGGATTGTTTCTTTTGCACATCACATTGATGGAGGAGTTTCTCAGCAGGAACTTGAAGATCTGATCAAAAAGCTTAACGCTGATGACAAAGTTGACGGCATTCTGCTTCAGCTTCCCCTGCCTAAAGGGTTAGACAGCCAGCGTTGCCTAGAGCTGATCGACCCCGGCAAAGATGTCGACGGATTTCATCCAATGAATGTCGGTAAGCTTATGCTGGGACTGCCCGGTTTCCGCTCCTGCACACCTGCCGGAATTATTACTCTGCTCGAACGTTACAACCTGCCTACCTCCGGTAAAAAAGCGGTAGTAGTTGGCCGTTCAAATATCGTTGGCAAGCCTCTCGCCATGATGCTGATGCAGTATGGTGATTTTGCAAATGCCACCGTAACTGTATGTCATTCCCGCACCGCAAATCTGGCGGAAGAAGTTAAGAGCGCGGATTTCGTATTTGCCGCTATCGGCATTCCTAAATTTATCACCAAAGACATGGTGAAACAGGGCGCAGTAGTTGTTGACGTAGGCATCAACCGCACTGATGACGGCTTGGTCGGTGACTGCGATTACGCTGCGCTTGAAGGCGTTGCCAGCGCAATGACTCCAGTTCCCGGAGGAGTTGGGCCTATGACTATTGCACAGTTACTTATCAATACTGTTCAGGCTTTTCGGGAGCATGTTGCTTAAGTTAGTCTCTCCACAGAAATTAGTACTATCATTTTACAGCTTATAAATTAAAACCTCTCTCAATTAATTGAGAGAGGTTTTTTATTGGTATTTTGCATCAATGATTTAAAGCATATTTTAAGAATTAATTAAATGGTTGGCGAAGAATGGTTTTAAGTTTTTCAGGGGCTGTTTTTCTTGCATCGCTAATATAAATTTCATGATGCTTTCCTGAGCAGGTTTTTCCCTGTTCTGTGATAGCCTCATGAATTTTATCAATAGATGATTTTTCTTCGCTGTATGGTCCAATATATAATATTTGAGCGCACTTTCCTTCTGCAAAGGCTTCAAATTTTATTTTGTCCAAGTCCGTGGGGTTTTTCTTTTTTTGAACTTCTGCAATTGCTGAAATGACCATTTCTTTAGAGATAAAATCCGGTTGCATTATCATAAGAGTCCAATCCCATAATTCCTTATTCCCAGCTGTAAAAGAGTCCATGTCTTCTGACCACCAGAGTCCCTCTAATGGCATCACAACATAATCTTGCCCAAGATCTCCTTTTTTGGACATAAATTTCAGGGCATATGCAACTGAATACAATGCTTCGATGGCATTTTTAAAGGATTCGGAAGTGTTGGGATCACCATGTCCGTCAATCATTAAAAAATTTATGCTCGGAACATCTACTATACTGATTTCTTTAGATGAAGGTTTATACAGCTCTTTGAAAATTTGTTTATGGTCTAGTTTGTTCATTTAACAGCCTATATTCTTAAAATTTAATGGTGTTAGATCATGAAGTAGTAATGATACTTATAGGTTCGAAGCTTGTAAAGGTAGTGTGATTTGTTGCATAAGGAATAGCTTTGGCAAAGATGTGAAAACGTCGATAACAAAAAAATCCCCTCCTTCGAACAAACGAAAGAGGAGATTCCCTATTACAATCAATATTTTTTAAAACTTCTTTTTAAAATTAAATCAAAAACTAAAACCTAAGCACCAAAAGCACTCTCATATATCTCCACAACCTCATCCTTATTCATTTTGTAAGGATCAAGAGTGAACAAAAATCCCATGGCGGTCATTGCGTTGTCTGCCAGTTTTCCGGCCTGTGATTTATCCAGTTTGTAATCGTTAAGATTCAGCCCGTCGCAATTAATATCTTTGATGAGCTTCTTGAGTGCAGTTATGAATGCCATAGCCCGTTCGCTTTCAGGTAGCTTGCTGACGTCCACACCCATTGCTTCGGCAAGTGCAGGGAACCTTTCAGGAACTTTTTTCGCCATGAACGAGAAGTAGGCAACACTTAGCATGATAAGCCCTGCGCCATGGGTGACGGCAGGATCAAATGCGCTAAGTGCGTGTTCCATTGAGTGCTGTGATATGCAGCTGGATGTTGATTCCACCATGCCGGACTGTGTGCTGGCCCATGCCAGTGCGGTGCGGGCTTCCATGTTTGAGCCGTCTTTTACCGCAATGGGTAGATTCTCTGTGATCAGTTTAACCGAGCTTAGCGCGAACAGGTCGCTTGCGGGCTGGTGAACATTGGCAAGATATCCTTCTGCTGCGTGGAAAAAGGCATCCATGCCCTGATATGCTGTCAGGTGCGCTGGCACGCTAAGCATCATTTCAGGGTCTACAATGGCGAGTACGGGGAAGGTCGGCGGGATACCGAAACCAATTTTTTCTTTGGTTTCAAGGTTGGTGATAACTGTCCACGGGTCAGCCTCTGTGCCTGTTCCGGCAGTAGTCGGAATGGCAATGAGCGGGAGAACTTTTTCGGTAACCGGTTTGCCCTTACCTGTTCCGCCATGTATGTAATCCCAATATGTTCCGGGATTGTTAACCATTATTGCGATGCTTTTAGCTGAATCAATGGAGCTTCCGCCGCCTAGGCCGATGATAAAATCGCAGCCGTTGTCGCGGGCCGTTTTTGCTCCTTCCATTACGTGATCAACAATAGGGTTCGGGAGAATCTTATTGAAGATTACCGCTTCAACCTTCTGCTCTTTCAGTGCGTTTACGACCTTATCAAGATACCCGAAACGGATCATTGATGTGCCGGAACTGATTACTATAAGGGCTTTTGTTCCGGGCAGAGTTACGGTTGCCAGTTCTTTTATGCGTCCGGCTCCGAAAATAATATTAGTAGGGATGAAATAGTTGAATGATGTATTCATTGAAATCTCCTTTATACGTTTGTTAGATGGTACTCTGTTCAGGTATAAATTGCAGGTGTTTTTTGCTATTTTTTTATAGTCGCATTATATATCGTCATCAGAGAAGTTAATCATTAATAGCAGGTACGCAATATGGACGGTTTAACTCAGCTTCTGGCTTGTATTCAGGATATCTCCGGCGGGAATTACTCAAACGATATTATGGAACTTACTACCGATAAGTTTGATCCGTATGTTCGTGAGATAGCTGAGTCTGTCGGTTTGATGATGGTGAAAATCGAAGCCCGTGAATTTGCTCTTGAGCAGGCTAACGAAGAGCTTAAACAAAATATTTTGGATACAGTAAAAGCCACTGCGCGCGGTCTCAGTCTGCGGGATAAATATACTCGCGGACACGGTGAACGTGTCGGTGAATATGCGCATAGACTTGCGCTGCGGGCCGCATTTTCAGAAAATAAAGTCTGGACCGTGAAACTTGCGGGAATTCTGCATGATATCGGGAAAATAGGGTTCAGCGACCGGCTGTTCTTTAATGAAGATACCCGCGTTGATGATGAGATGCTCGCTGAAATAAGACGGCACCCAGAGGCAGGATTTCGTATGCTGAGGGATCTTAAATTTCTCGGCCATGCAGTTGAATTTGTGCGTTGTCACCATGAAAGGCTGGACGGGACAGGATATCCCAACGGTCTGAAAGGAAATGAAATACCGCAAGGTGCGCGTATTCTCAGTATTGCGGATGTATTTGATGCCATTACAACTACCCGTACTTATCAGGAAGCCATGCGCCTTGATAAAGCTTTTTCCATTCTCCGCAAGCTGGCAGGGCCTTCGCTTGACCCTGAGCTTGTTGAACTCTTTATTGAAGAGATACAGGAAAACGGCCTTGAAATGGTCGATGAAGATTTTTCTACCTGTGCTTGCGAAACAGAAAAAGTGTAAAGTCTTCAGGATATTCAAGTATGAAGAAGAAATTTTTAGTCCTCATAGAGGATGATTTTGAAATAATGGGGAACGGCCTGGGAAATGTTGCGGATCTGCAATATCTACCTGCCCTTGCCCTGATGAATATTGCCGAAAAATACGGGGTAAAACTTACGTTTATGGTTGATGTCGCCCATCAACTGACCTTGAAAAAATTTTGCAAGCACCCTGAGGTTAAAATTCAGAGTAAGCTGTGGGCCGAAACAGTTCAGCTCATGATTGAGAGAGGATTTGACGTACAACTTCACCTGCACCCTCAGTGGGTGAACTCAGTCTATAAAGACGGCTACTTTCACCTGACGGACGTGTGGAATATCGGCCGTCTTCTGCCGGAAGAACAAACGGCTCTGATTGCTGATTCTGTGGATTATCTGGAATCGCTTTTGCGTCAGGTGCGCCCTGAATATGATGTCTGCGCGTTTAAAGGCGGGGCATGGGGGTTGCAACCTTCCACACATTTAATGTCTGAACTTGGAAAAGCCGGAATCCATATTATTATGGGCCCGTGTGACGGCATGGTTGTTAAGCGGCAGGGGCTTGATTACTCAGGCATGGAAGAAAAGAATCTTCCTTATTATCCTAACCATGACGACTTGACCAAAATTGCAGATGCAAGTGGAAAGTCCGTAGTTATTCCTTTGCAATCTTATTCTCCGGATTTATTAACTTTTTCAAAGTATATTTTTAATCATATTTTTTCGGGGTTAATTTCTAAAAGCCCGCTGCGATATTATCATTCCGGCTCAATTCCTGCTGATATCAGAGAGCTGAAACCGCTTAAAGGTAAAAATGATTTTACTTTGAATTTGCGTCCATACCGTACGCACCTTAAAATAGGTGATCAGCCGTTTTCATATCTTAAAAAATCATTTGATACAGTAATCGGCAAACTCCGCGAATATGATGCGGAACGGATTCCTGTTCTGATTGAGAGTCATACCAAGCAATATGCTCAAAATTATCGCGATATTGAACGATTTATTGCGTATATTGCAGAAAATTATGAATCCGAAGTAGAGTTTGGAGATATGAGCGGATATAGCAAAGAATTGCAGGATAATCCTAACTTGGCGCGTTCTAAAAAATGAGTGTTGCCGGAAAACAACAATTGAATTCAAGTCTAATAAAAGTTTTGATAATCTCTAGAGATTTAGACCACCAAGGTGGTGTTGTCGACACCGTAAAAATGCTGATGACAAATCTTGACGAGAGTTTTGAAGCAACGCATTTCGCATTCGGCAGAAAAGCCGGACAAGGCCTTTTTTCGGGATATTTACAGCCTTTTTTTGATGTGTTCAGCCTCGCTTATTTTTTGCTTCGTAATAAATTTGATGTTTTTCATGTGAATCCGTCGCTTAATGGGCGCGCTTTTTTGCGGGAATCGCTGGTTTTATTGCTCCTTAAAATTTTTGGATATAGCGGACGGGTGTTAGTTTTTTTTCATGGCTGGACCGTTTCATTTTTTGAGCAGATCACATCAAACTCTATTTATAATTCTATCTTCAAATGGCTCCTTTCTGTTGCAGGGAAGATAACGGTTCTCAGCTCAAAATATGAAAAATCATTAATTTCCTGCGGTATTTCCAAAGGCAGAGTCGAAGTTGTAAGTTCAATGTTTTCCAAAAATGATGTTCCGGAAAGTGTAGATTTGAATGTTTCGCAGCCTACTCTTTTATTTCTTTCAAGGATGGTTCGGAAAAAAGGTGTTTATGAGCTCCTTGATGCAATTGAAATTTTAACTGCTAAATATCCTGCGATCAAATTGATATTTGCAGGCGATGGCCCTGAACGAAGAAACCTTGAAGCAGAATCGGTTTCCCGCGGACTTAGTAATATTTCATTTCCCGGTTTTATAAGAGGAACGGACAAAAAAAGTGCACTGGCAAAATCAGATATTTTTATCTTGCCGACATTGTTTTCTGAAGGGTGTCCAGTCTCGCTGCTGGAATCTATGGGGGCAGGGCTTGCCTGCGTTGTTCCATTGTCCGGAGGTATAGAGGATGTTGTTCACGCAGGTCTGGATGCGGTGATTCTGCCGGAAATTACTGTGGCTGCGATTGTTAACGCTGTCACTTATCTTTTGGAATCTCCTGAGATTTTTAAAGCTGTTTCACTTGAAGCCCGTCAAAATGCACTGCGCCATTATGAAGCCGGTATCGTCAGTATGCGTATTTCATCAATCTATAAAGATTTAGCAAAGGCAGGGGTAAATTGAAAAGGCCTGTTTTCGTCGTAGGAGCTCCCCGCTCCGGCACAACATTAACGGCTAAGATAATAGGGAGACATCCTGAAATTTTTATGCCGGGTGAGAATTATTATTTTGATGATATTTATTCCCGTCGAAAAGAACTTGGCGAGGTCATTGACGGTGCAACGCTGGGGAAAATATATTCCCGCCTGCTTACTATATACGGCAGGTATAGTGAACCCGAAGATCAGGTCAGAGTTGATGAGTTGAAAGGAGGTCTGCTGAGTTTAAATAATTTTAAAGATTGTAAGAGCTATGAGCAGATCTTATCCAGATTTATGAAAGTTCAGACTGAGTTTGTCGGTAAAAAAAGATGGGGCAACAACGCTCCGCGCGATTTATATAATGTGCCTGATATAATAAATTTTTACCCGGAGGCTCTGATTATTGCCTGCGTTCGTGATCCACGCGACTTTATGCTGTCATATAGAGATAAATGGAAAACACGTGAAGGGGACAATGCTGAGCGGCTTAAAAGGTTATATCACCCGGTTATAACCTCATTGCAGTGGAAATCTTCCATGAGATCCTTAATCGGCTTAAAAAAAATAGTTCCGGCAGAGAATCTGTTTGTTTTGAAATATGAGTCTCTGGTTGATAATACCGAAAGTTCTGTTCAATCTGTTTGTAAAGTTCTCGGAGTGGATTACCATGCCGACATGCTAAATGTTGCTTCGCAGAATTCATCTGCCGAGAAACACGGCAAAGGGATTTTTGCTTCTTCTGTAGGTCGCTGGAAGGATGGATTGGCTTTGGAAGATGCATATATTATGCAGCTCATTGCCGGAAACGAGATGAGAGAATTGGGGTATAAAAGAAATGACCTTGCTGTCAGTCTTTCAGCTGTTTTTTGGAAATTTTTTACTGCTCCGTTCGCAGTGGCTAAGGGGCTTTATTTAAACCGCCATAAACGCGGGCCGATTGTCCCTTATCTGCTTAGCAGGATTAAGCCTTTTTTTAAGCACTAAAAGCTCTAATAATTCTTTGATAATAATCATTACTGTTTACTTGCCTTTGTTTCGAAAGTACTTATTCTTTCTGTTCACCGCTTGCGAGCATTGACTGCTCATTGAATAATTTCAGAATTTTCACGAAATACATTGCGAAGTGGTCTCTAAATAGAGCGTAATGTCACGATAATTAACGTTTGTTTCGAATCAGCAAGATTCGGACAGAGAGAAATATATGCAAAACAAGTCTATTCATATTGAAGGTGCCAAGCATCACAACCTTAAAGATTTGAATCTGGATATTCCCCGTGATCAGCTGGTTGTTGTTTGCGGACCGTCCGGTTCAGGTAAATCTACACTTTCTTTTGATATAGTTTATGCCGAGGGGCAGCGTAGATATGTTGAATCACTTTCTGCGTATGCTCGGCAATTCCTGCCGCAGCTTGATAAACCGAAAGTTGATAAAATTGAGGGACTTTCTCCGGCAATATCCCTTGAGCAGCAGTCCACTTCACGCAACCCGCGTTCAACGGTCGGAACAGTTACGGAAGTTTATGATTTTTTGCGTGTATTTTATGCCCGTCTGGGTAAATTCCATTGCCCTCAGTGCGGTAAGGCTATTGAAGCACAGACTTCAGATGAAATACTTGATAGAATGATGTCGCTTGAAGACGGTACAAAGTTTATGCTTCTTGCTCCGCTTGTTGATCATCAAAAAGGCACTCATAAAGATCTTTTTGCCAAACTTAAGCGTGAAGGGTTTGTGCGTGTAAGAGTTAACGGAGAGATCGTTTCAATTGATGATGTTCCTGAGCTTGAAAAGAACCGCAAGCATAATATTGATCTTGTGGTCGACCGTCTGGTCATAAAGAGTGATATCAAGAAAAGACTCGGCGATTCGCTGGAACTTGCCCTGCGTTACGGTGATGAATCAATCATCGTCTCGATTATCGACGGTGAGGATATTTATCTTTCCACCATGTCCACATGTCCTTCCTGCAAAATAAGTATGCCGCGGCTGTCTCCGCAACTGTTTTCGTTTAACAGTCCGCAGGGAGCTTGTCAGACCTGTTCAGGAATCGGCAGCGTCGAGTATTATGAACCGGATTTACTCGCCCCCAATAAAGGACTTTCCTTGAAATCCGGCGCAATTATTCCTTGGAAGTCCCCGCAAATGTTTGCGCGGTACGAGTCAGATTTTCGCGCTTTAGGTAAAAAGTACAAATTTAAAATTGATACACCGCTTAATGAATTTTCTGAAAAAGCTTTAAAAGCCTTGTTTTACGGTGATGAAAAGCTCGAGTGGGAAGGTATTATCAATCAGCTTGAGTCAGGTCGAGATCTCGGGCGTATCTGGCGTGATGAACTGTCCCGTTTCAGGCAGAACACCCCTTGTCCCGCCTGTAACGGAGCTCGTTTGCGGCCGGAATCTCTTGCCGTGCTGGTTGAGGATAAAAGTATTTTCGATTTCTGTTCCATGTCCATACAGCGTGCGCTGGACTGGCTTGGCGCATTGGAATTCAAAGGACATGATTCACTCATCGCAGAACCTCTGATGAAAGAATTGATTCATCGCATCGGATTCATGGTCAATGTCGGTCTCGAGTATTTAAATCTGGGCCGTAATATGGCGACTTTGTCCGGCGGTGAAGCGCAGCGCATCCGGCTGGCCGGTCAGCTGGGTTCAGGTCTTGTCGGTGTTACATACGTGCTTGATGAACCTTCTATCGGGTTACATCCGCGTGATAATGAACGACTTATCAAAACACTGCGCTCACTTCAGGGTAGAGGAAATACTGTTCTGGTGGTCGAACATGATGAAGCGACTATCAGGAATGCCGACCATGTTATTGAACTAGGGCCCGGCTCAGGTATGCTTGGCGGGGAGATTGTTTATCAGGGCAGTGTTGCTGATCTGCTCGGTAAATCTCAGTCACTTACTGCAAAGTATCTGCGTGGTGAGCTTGCCATTGATAAACCGGATGAAAGGCGTGTTCCGACCGACTGGATAAAGCTTCGCGGGGTCACAACAAATAACCTTAAGAATCTTGATGTGGATATTCCGCTCGGAATATTATGCTGTTTCACCGGAGTTTCCGGCTCAGGAAAAAGCTCGCTTGTTGTGGATTCCATGTACAAGCATCTTGCTTTAGCCAGCGGAATAAAAGTTGACCAACCGGGACAGATTCGCGGTATTGACGGTGCAGATAAAATCGAGAAGGTCATCTCAATTGATCAGTCCCCTATCGGCAGAACTCCGAGGTCCAATCCTGCGACATATACGAAAATATTTGACGAAATAAGGAATATTTTTGCCGCAACTAAGGAATCAAAAAAACGCGGCTATAAAGCAGGCAGATTCAGTTTCAACGTGCGCGGCGGTCGTTGTGAAGCTTGCAGCGGTGACGGACAGATAAGAGTTGAAATGCACTTTCTGCCGGATGTTTATGTCACCTGTGATGTCTGTAAAGGCAAGCGTTACAACAATCAGACTCTGGAAGTAGATTATAAGGGACGCAATATTGCTGAAGTGCTTGATATGACAGTCCGTCAGGCAAAGGCGTTCTTTGAAAATCATCCTACGCTGAAGCGAAGATTAGAAGTTTTAGAGCAGGTCGGGCTTGAATATTTACAACTCGGTCAGCCGGGAACAACTCTTTCAGGCGGCGAAGCACAGCGTATTAAAATATCCCGTGAGCTTGGTAAAAGAAGTTTGCCCGGAACGCTCTATATTCTCGATGAGCCTACTACAGGGCTGCACATGCATGAAGTAGGTAAGCTGATCAAGGTCTTGCAGCAGCTTGTGGAAAAAGGGGCAACGGTTATTGTTATTGAGCATAATACCGATGTTATCCGTGCAGCGGACTATGTATTTGATTTGGGACCCGGGGGTGGTGAATCCGGTGGCCGAATTGTAGCCAAAGGTACACCTGAAGAAATAATTGCGAACCCTGAATCAGTAACTGGTCAGTTTATACTATAAGCCATATTTATAGCTTTCCAGAAAAACTCCGTTCTAACTTTCCAGTAAAGTTGATCGGAGTTTTTTTGTTCTCATATTCTAATGAGAGTGACTAAAATTTAATCCATCGGTACATATTCTATTTCAACATTTTCAAGATACTTTCTTATTTGCGCCGTAGATTCAGGAACTTCTTCCATTATTTTTGCACAGGCTTTATCTTCAATCAGCTGGCCAAGTCTTGTCAGCTCTTCAAAACCGTACGCGGCTCCTGTTCCTTTCAGTTTATGCCCCAGCATTCTAATCTGATCAAAGTTTTCTGTTTTGATAGCTTCTTCCAGTTCAACCAGTTCCTTATGGCGAATTTCAAGATAGCGCGGCATTATTTGTTCAAGATCTTCATCAACTTTTATAATAAATCTACTGTTCACGGTATTCCTCCAGAATAAAAAAAATAGCTACCCCTCAAAAAAAAGGGATATCTCACATTTTATTATTACTCTTTAATGGAACTTTTTTCTACTTTTTTTAATTCATTTTCTTTGTCATGAGTAAAATTAGAATCTAAAAAGTTTTTAGTCGTTGGAAGTTGTAAGAGTAAATTACTGTAAGATCCAACCTTTGCGATAAGATTTTTGAAATTGCAGCCTAGGACATGACCGCCTGCGGTGCGGTCTTTAGTAATAAAGTGCCAGTGGAATCCGGGAACGCCTATTCCTTTCATATAGACAGGGCTTTTGATCCCTATAAGAGTTCCTTCTATCTCGGTAAATTTAAATAAACTTTGATGTTTTACAACTTCAACAAGCGGGAGGTAGGGTTTTTTTTGCTCAGGAACACTTCGGGTTTGCATTGTTGCAAATCTACCGTCTATACGAATGGCAAAGAAAAGATTTTCCGAAGGAAGATCTTTAGTGACTTTTTGATTCAACTCATCAAGTGAAGCAACTGAATCTATTGTAAGTATGGAATTTGTTCTGAAATTTAGAGCGTCAACAAAAGGAACGTATGTAGAATTATTCACAGCAACGGCTTTACCGTCAGATCCGACCCGGTATACTTCGTTATCAAGAAATACCATCTCTCCGTTTAAACTGTTAAAGGTACCGATTCCGAAATCTCCGTGACTTTTAAGTTCTGCAACGGACAAATCTCCATCGTAGTTACCAAGTAACAAGGAATCAATGGTTGAATATTGATAAATAGTTTCGTCGGCATATGCAGGATTAAATGAAGCAATTAAAATATAGCTGAAAACCAATACAGGGATAATCTTTTTAAATATGATCATATGTTTAGTCATGTGGGGATAAATTATTTTTAAGTAAGGTTTGTTTATCAAGTCTTTTAAGCCAGATGTCACCGGTATGTGTAGCAAATAAAATTTTTCGTCCGACATTCCCGCCGACATCCATGGACTTAGGGTGAAGTCCTTTTTCTGCTAAGCATTTGAAAGCCATTTTAACATTTCTATCTCCGACAGAAAAGAAGTTTGGAGCTCTTACTTTTGATAAAGTAAGTCCACTGGAACCGCCGAATATTTTAACTTCAAGTCTTGATTTATTGGCACCTATACGGGTCATACACTCCAATAAATAGTCTACAGCTGTATCAACATACCGGCAAATCTGGATAGACACCTGCTTGTCCGGGTTTATTTCTTTTCTTGATGGCAGAAATGCGTGGCAAATTGCACCCTGTTGTAATTGTGAGGAAAACATGGAAATGGAAACACAAGATCCCAGTACCGTAGAAACTATTGTAGGCTTTACTCCGATGAATGCATCTCCGGTGTGGAGAAAGACATGGGGTATGTCGGAGTTATTTAAATCCATTGACTTGTCCTTTTATGCAGAAGGTTCATTTCTTAAATAATATACAGGAAAAAGTACGCATAGTCTAAGCGTATTCTATTAAAGTAAGCTTCAAGTTTAGATATATGATTTTTATAAAAATTAAATTATAAATAACAGGCAGAAGGTAAGCTTTTAGATAGACAGAAAGAATACGCCGGAATTCTATTTTGATTTATGATCGCGGATTAGTTTGATAACTTCTTGAAATTCGCTAAGTGGTGCCGCGCCTGTTACCGTTAATCCGTTGATAATGAAAACTGGCGAAGCCGTGAATCCGAATTTTTTAGCTTCGTTAACATCTCTGGCAATAATACTGTTAACTTGATCGGAATTTATGTCTTTGTGCAGACGCGCTAAATCCCCACCGATTTTGAGTACTAGCCCATCCAGTTCTTTCAATCCGGTTTTATTGATTTTAGACTGGCTTGTGAACAGCATATCTTTAAATGCAATTGCTTTTTGAGTATTTTGGCGAGCTAATGCTTCATAATACTGCGCTGCAGGGCGGGACATTCTATGAAAACCTTGCGGATTGTGACGGTAATGATAATTAACGTTCGGATCAGCTTTTAAAAGTTCTTGTACTGTCTTATCTGCTTTTAAACAGCTTGCTGATTGAAAATCAGAATACGCGAATATTGAGATATCACCATTCGGGTTTCCCCATACAGGTCTGCCGACCATCAGAAGAGGCATATAGGGGGTACTTAACTGTTTTATTTGTCTTTCACGGATTTTAGCTTTGTTTTTCTTTTCAAGGCCGATTTGCATGAGATCGTAAAGTTCTTCTTCATGCCCTTTTAAAGCCTTTAAAATAAGCCCCGGGTTGTCCTTTAATACTGTAATAACTTCATTTCTGACTGTGGAATCGGGGTTTGTTTCAGCTTGTGCAAGCATAGGGGGGATAGTGAAAAATACAGCTGCTATAGCTATGAGAATATGAGGTTTCATTTCATCCCTCTCGCTGGCTAAGAAATATCTTTTGCGGCGAGCAGGGCGGAACCGTAAAGATTGAACATAGACCCGAATCCCGAAATTTCAAACACTTCACTGATCATCCCTGTGATATTAGCAAAGGCAATTGCTCCGTTTTCAGCTCTGAGTCTTTTAGCTGTGGATAGAATTGCCCGTAATCCTGCGCTGGAGATATATTCAAGTTCGCCAAGGTCCAGAACAATTTTTGTGTCTCCCTTTTTAATGAATTGGCATATTGTGTCTTCAAAATTTGGAGAAGTCAGCGCGTCAAGTCTTCCCTTCAGTCCAACGACGAGCGCATTTTCAACTTTTTTATTACTGAGTTCCATGTTTATTCCTTAAAACCGTAACAGCTATATTCAGACGGTAAAAATTAACTATTTAAAAAAATCAATTTCCTTTATTTATATGATTTTGTAAAGAGTTGTTGATTGAAAGTTTTCTTTATGGTGTGTCTACAAAAATTAAACTTTGTAGCCTGTAAACTTTAATTATAATATGAAATAGATTAAATTTATATAAGTGATTACTTTGAAATTGTAACTTTATGAAGTGATAAATGGATGCAGGTATTATTATCTCTGTAATTTTGGTTTGTTATTTGCATGATGCTCTGGGCGGTGTCAAAAGGATCATTTAGAAAATTAATGGTAATATTTACTATTATTGACTTGTTGATTGAAGATTGTTATATGTTAATTAAGGTATTAGAAATTTATCGGGGTCTTTTTCTATAGAAGGAAATGGGAGGAAATAATTTATGAGTAAGCTAATGAAGATTTTGGTGCTTATGTTTGTGATGTCTTTGCCGGGTTACGCTTTTGCGTCTCCTGTTTATTTGACTTTTCAGGGAACTGTCAGCCAGTCCTGGGAGACGTATGACGATGGACATTTACTTAAAAAAGCTGGAATAAAGGTTGGAGATACATTAAAATATGTGGTTAAAATTGACTTTGATAGGGGAGGGACTGAGTCTTCCCCCAATGGTGTAGCCTACCCTTGGAGTCATCAAAAGGTTAATACATACTATAGCTATGCAGGTGGAGTACTGGAAGGCACTGTTAATCATAAAACAAATTGGTTTGAGACTCGTCAGGATAGTCAAAGCTATACGTTCGAGGGGCAAACTGGTAGTGCTAGTTCAAATGTTTACATAAATAGCTGGACTGGTCCTTTTGACTCTCTTGACATTGGTTCACAAATTTCTGTGCTTACAGAAAAAGCTATCGGTAAAAATGGAAGGGAGAGTTCACTAGCTCTAAAAGATATTACCGTTACCAGAATTTCAAATACAGCTCCTACACCTCTCCCCGGTGCACTCTTGCTTATGGGTGGCGGGCTTGGTTTAGTCGGTCTTATCCGTCGTAAATTTGCAAAGAAAAGCTAGTTTTTATTAAATAATTGTTTTTTTAAATGGCCGCTCAAGTTGATATGAGCGGCCATTTTTTTATCAGATTAATTCATTTTTATTTTAAGTTCTCTGTCAATAAATTGGACGAGAATCAGTGAGAAAGCTGACAGCACCGCAGCACTTAGAAAAACTATGCGGTAATCCTGCATCCATGCAATGCCGGCAAGAATCGGAACTGCCACGGCTGCAATGTGGTTGATGGTAAAGCCCACAGCCATACTTGGAGCAATATCCTTTTTATCTGCAATTTTTTGGAAGAAAGTGCGGATACCCATGGCGAAACCGAACAATATATTATCCAGAATATAAAGTATTGCACCTACCAGAGGACTGGTTGTGAAAGCATAGGCTACAAAAATAAAAATCAGGCATGAGTATTCAAGACTAAGTACTTTCCTTTCGCCGAACTTATTTACAGCTCTGGCAATCGCCGGATTAAGGAAGTAATTGATGATGTTATTTATTACAAATAATATTGTGATAGACTGAATGCTGTAATGGAATTTTTGGACCAGCAAAAAAACTGCGAATGCAACAAATATCTGCCGTCTTGCGCCTGCCATGAAGGTTAACGCGTAGAAAAGCCAGTATTTTGATTTTAGGATCATCTTTTTGTGTTGAAGCGGCATTCCTGTGGACGAGGGATCTTGAAAAGAGCAATAGATGCCACCTGAGATACCAACAATCCCTGCCGCTACAAACATTTCTGTATAGCTGAAAAGACCTGAGACTGCGAAAATTGTCACACCGACACAAATATTTGTTGCTGCTCCAAGGCTTTTAAGCCTGCCCATCACAATCGGTGCTTCTGTAAAATTGAAATATTGCAGCGTCAAAGACTGATTGAGCGTTTCATAATAGTGAAAGCCGAATGACATAAGTATGGTCGTGAATGCGATACCCGTGAAAGAAGGCATGAACCCTGTCAGTGAAACTCCTATGCCCATAACAATAACAGAAAGTGATGCCAATCTATGTTCTTTAATAAGGAAAAGAAAATAGATTACAAATAAAGACAGGAATCCCGGAATTTCGCGAATTGAACCTATTGTTCCGAACTGTACGCCGTTTAAGCCGGCGACATCTACTGCGAAGTTGTTTAAAAGAGTTCTCCAGCCCTGAAATCCTATTGTCGTTGCTATCGTCAGAACAAGAAGAAAAATATACATTTTGCGAGAAGTAAAGGCAGGCTTGGTCACTGGAAATCCTTGGTCGGTGGAATGTTGGTAATTATTTAAAAGGATTTAAATGAATAGCCCTGAAGATTTTACAAGACAAGTAAAACTTTTGCAGCTTAAAAAGCGGTAGCCAGTAGAACTGAAACTGATAGATATGTAATTAAAGTATTATCTATTTAAGGGTGTTGCTATGTGTGATTTTCCGCCTCCGTATTCAATACGGGTAAGTGCTAGGGCGAAAAATGTGATCATTAAATTGATTCCTGATAAAGGCCTGGAAGTGGTTCTGCCCAAAGGGGTAAGCAAAAGAGAAGTTCCTAAGTTCCTTGAAAGAAAGAGGGAATGGATTTTATCCGCAATCAGTCATCTTGAAGGTAAAGGCTTTTCACTTTCTCCCCCCAAACTTGTTCTGCCTGAGAGTATATTTTTTGCTGCCAATGAAACTGAAATTTTTATTCACAGAGTGCGGACCAGAAAAGTCGGTTTGCATGTCCGTAAAAATGTAGACAAGTTGATGTTAAGCGGAACGGATTGGACTGAGCAGGAAGATATTGCAGCTTTGACAGAGTTCGTGCGCACTCAGGCCCGCTCTTTTTTATCAGCCGAGATAACGGATCTTTCCAAAGAACTTGGAATGAATTTTAAAAAGCTCTTTATCAGGTCACAGCGGAAACGGTGGGGCAGTTGTTCTTCAAAAGGTAATATCAATCTTAACATGAAGCTCATGTTTTTGCCGTACAGTTTAGTACGCTATGTGATTATCCATGAGCTTTGTCATACTGTTCACCTGAATCATTCGCTTAAATACTGGCAACTGGTTAAACAGGTTGAACCGGATTTCCAGTTGCTTGAAAAAGAGCTTGGCAAAGCAAGCCTTCTCGTTCCGGATTGGATTAATTTATAAGAGAAGTCTTCAGTTTGCTACAATAGAAACAACAGCGTTTTCCACAGGTGTGCATAATCTGAACATCTAACTGGAATAACAGGTTTAGTTTTGAACATATGTAGTTCATATTGTATGGAGAAAAGGGAAAAGGACTATTTCAGAATATTATACCTGAGCTGGTTCACTTAAGCAGGAAGAGACTTCTATAGGTATGATGGAAATTTGACAAGTAAAAAAAAGAGGGGAGACCGTTTCGGCCTCCCCTCTTTTTATATAAGCTTATTAAAACTGTGCGATAGCTTTTTTGAAACCTTCACGAGAGCGTTCAATCACGTCTACGCTTACGCAGAACGCCAATCTGATGTACCCGGGGTATCCGAACCCTGTGCCGGGAACTGCAAGAATCTTTTCTTCCTGAAGTGCCGCGCAGAATTTTACATCATCTCCGCGGGGGGCGGCAGGGAAGAAATAGAATGCGCCTTTAGGCATTGTGTATGAGTAGCCTGCTTCATCAAGGATTTTAGCCATTGCATCGCGTCTTTCAAGGTAGATGTTTTTATCAACTTCAGACCCGAGGGCTTTTTCAAGCAGTTTTTGTCCAACAGCCGGAGCGTTGACAAAGCCGAGAATGCGGTTGGTAAGAACCAGTCCTGCAAGCAGGGTTTCTTTTTCAGGCATATCCGGGTTGAGCAGCGCGTAGCCGATTCTTTCTCCTGCCAGTGACAGATTTTTTGAAAAAGAACTTACCACAATGCTGTATGGATAAAGCGGCAGGACCGAAGGAACATCTACTCCGTCAAAGGCGAGGAACCTGTAAGGTTCGTCGGCAACCAGAAAAATAGGTCTTTCGCGGCCGATGTTTGCTTTTTTCAAAATTTCAGCGAGGCGTTCCAGATCTTCTTTTGAGTAAATAACGCCTGTAGGGTTGTTCGGGGAATTTATCAGTACAACACGGGTTTTTTCATTGATGGCTTTTTCTATTCCGTCAAAGTCCAATTCAAAAGTCAACGGTTTGGATGGAACTGTAACCAGTTCTCCGCCGGAGTTCTGAGCGTAGAACCCATACTCTACAAAGTAAGGAGCAGGGCAGATAAGTTGATCACCCGGTTCAAGAATGGCGCGATAGAGAGCATTGATTGCTCCGGCAGCACCGCAGGTTACGATGATATCGCTTCCTTCAACCTTAACTCCTTGTTCCTGCGAAATATGTTCTGCCATTTTTTCGCGCAAAGAAGGGTAACCTGCATTAGGCATGTATCCGAATGTAAACGGTTCTCCGGCACATCCTGCTATTTCTCTGAGACCGTCAGCTATTGCAGCCGGAGCCGGAACATCAGGGTTGCCGAGAGAGAAATCGCATACAGCATTTTCGCCAAATTTTTTCTTTAAGATCATTCCGGTTTCGAACATCTTACGAATCCAGGATGAGTGGTCGAGGTAACCTGCTACCTGACTTGAAAGCAATTTCATCTTCTAGTCTCCAAATCGTTTTCTGTTAGTATCTGTCATGTCCGCCGGAATTTCTGCCTTGCGGTCTACCACCTCTTTGAGGTCCTCCGGAACGGTTTCCTGACCTTGGAGGTCTTGCTTGCCGTTTGCTGTTGCTTTCGATCTGATCTTCAGATGGCGGCTGCGGCGGGCGGGCGTGTAGCGAGTTCTGATAAAGTTCATCCATGAGCATTCCTACCAAAGTGCATTGCTCATCATCTTCCGCAAGCTGGCGGACAAGGTCTTTGTAGCGGTTGATGCGCTCTTTTTCAAGAATAGTTGTTGAGCGGTATTTGCTTTCCAGAATGTTGGTAAGCCTTTCATTAATAGTATTTAAAACCTCTTTATCATCTGGCAGGGCGCGGCAGTCAAAGTTGATACTGTAAGTTGCAGCAATTCGTTGCAGTTCCAGTTTCTGAATAACATCAACAAGAGAAATTGCTATTCCCGATGATCCTGCTCTTCCTGTGCGTCCTGCTCTGTGGATGTAAGATTCTTTATCTTCAGGCGGTTCATATAAAATAACATGCGATAGATCCGGAACGTCAATTCCGCGTGCCGCAATGTCAGTCGCCACCAGAAATTTAATTTTACCGGATCTTAAATCTCCAAGAATACTTTCTCTTTTGTTTTGCGAAAGGTCTGAAGTTAATTCTCCGGCGTTGAATCCAAAGTTGTTCAGTACGGCAGTTACGAAGTTTACATCAGCTTTGGTATTGCAGAAAATGATGGCTGAGGTGGGATTTTCCATTTCAAGGACTCGCATAAGCTGTCTTTCGCGGCCCATGGCTGGAACTTCGTAATATGCGTGTTCTATTTCTGCGACATGAACATGTTTACTGCTGAGGCTTAGAAGCTGGGGGTTGTACATAAACTCTTTAGAGAGCCGCAGTACGTGTTCGGGGAAGGTTGCTGAAAACATGTAGGTGCTGATCGGACGGTCCGGCAGATAGGATTTTACCTGTTGCATATCGGGGTAAAAACCGATTGAAAGCATCCGGTCAGCTTCGTCGAAAATCAGTGTTCTTATATCTCGCAGGGAGAAAGTCCTTTTCATCAGATGGTCTAGAATTCGGCCGGGAGTTCCCACAACCATGTGAGCCCCTTTTTCCAGCTGTTCTTTCTGCCTGCCGTATCCTACTCCGCCGTATACGGAGAGAACTCTGATTCCTGTATCTTTGAAAATTATTTCAGCTTCACGTTCAACCTGTCTCGCGAGTTCTCTTGTAGGAACTAGGATTAAGGCTTGTGTGCGGTTAAGTGAAGGGTCTATTTTTTCGAGCAGCGGCAGTACAAATGCACCTGTTTTTCCGCTGCCTGTTCTTGCCTGAACCATCAGATCAATTCTCTTTAATTGATATGGAAGAGATTTTGATTGAACCGGAGTCAGGTTTTCCCATCCGGTTTTTTCCAACGCATGTTTGATTGAGTTCGGCAGGTCTTCGATGGAAAGTTCTAGCAGAGCTTCTTCCGGTTCGACCACTTTGTCAGGTTCTTGATGGGCGTAGTTGTTTTTTAATTCTTCGCCTATTTGGTGGTCATCTTTCGAATTTTTCATATTCTTTTATCCTGTAATATTATGATGTAACTTTTAGTACTTAAGCCAGAATAACTCCTTTAGGCAAAGAGTATTTTGCGCAGTAAAAAATGTTATAAGCGTAAGCTATCAGATACTTGTTTTAGTATAGGTTATAACGATTTGATTTGAAACACAAAATGAGGGTAATTGTATACAGCTGTATTTTTATTCAATGGCGTTGGACTGTTAAACGGGGAAGGCGCATATGCTTGAAAAACTTATGTCTGAGCAGGTTTATTTTATTATAAGATGCCTTCTTGCTGCAGTGTTTTTTTATGCAGGTGTGACAAAACTGCTGGACACTCATGGTTTTGCTTCGGTTATAAGTGGATATGGGCTTTTGCCTGATTCTCTCGTTTATTTGACCGCTGTTTTTCTTCCGGTTGCGGAATTTTTGATTGCGATCGGTCTTGTCTGGGATCTCAAAGGTTCGCTGTCTCTTTACTTAATTTTTCTGCTTATATTTATGGGTGTTCTTGCCCACGGAATAAGTATGGGGCTTGATGTTGACTGTGGTTGCTTTGCGCCCGGGGATGCAGAAGGCAGCGCGTATCATTCTCTTTGGCAAGCTTTTTTCAGGGATCTGTTTTTGTTGTTTGGGTGTGTTTATCTTTATTGGCTTAGAGTGGTGAAGGAGTACAGACCCCGGTCTGTTTTTGCCTTTGTTTTAAAAAAATGAATTTGTTTTTTTGGAGGTTTTAATGAAATTAGTCAGAAATGTTTTATCAATTGCCGCGGTGTGCACATTGATGTTTTCACTGGTCGGTTGCCTCGGCAGTGATAAATTTGAACAGGAAGTTGTAAAAGAAACCGGCGCAATCAAACTTGTGCGCGAAGTTCAGCGCGGTAATTATGATGTAATTTCTACTGCGGAGCTTAAAGCTCTTCTGGATAGTAAAGCTGATGTGCTTGTTATTGATACCATGCCGTATGAAGCAAGCTATAAAAAAGAGCATATTCCAGGTGCAAAGCAGTTTCTCTTCCCTATCCCTGATATGAATGAATGGGATGTTAAAGAAACTGACGGTAAAACACAGGAACAGTTTGTTGAGCTGTTAGGGCCTGATAAAAATAAAGAAATCATTATTTATTGTGGATTCGTTAAATGCACTCGCAGTCACAACGGAGCCGTGTGGGCTAAAAAGCTTGGGTACACAAATGTGAAAAGATACCCCGGTGGTATTTTCGCATGGAAGGGAGCAAAAAATCCTATTGAATCAGCTAAATAGTCAATTTTAAGCAACACTTTATTTTTAGCCTCGACATTTTCAATGTCGGGGCTTTTTTATGGCATGTTGTAAACTTTTAAAAAGGATTGTTTTTCTATAAAAAATATGTATATTCGAAGTAAGACTGTGTTTTATATGTTTATATAAACAGAATTAATTGAGCTGAGTATGCTCCAGATACGGGGGGAATTATGCAAATATTAAGTCGTATAAAGATTGTTTCAAAATTAGGGCTTATTTTGATCACCAATCTTATACTTGTTGTTACGATGGGTGCGGCTGCTTATTGGAGTTCTCAATATTTGCATGATGAACTGGTCAGCGTGTTCAGCACTGAGTATGCCGGTATCAGTGTTTTGCTTGAAGCAGATAGGGATTTGCATCAAGCTTTGATCGCTGAGCGGAGCATATGCTTTATAACACCTGAATCAGATCTATTTAAAGGTCAGATGAAAGATTATACTGACAATATCGGTCAGGCTGACACAAGAGTTAAAAAGTTTTTAAAAGTTTTCAATACTCCTGAAACAAAGAAGTATGTTGATGCTTATTTTTCTGATCGCGAGAAATGGGAACCTGTATCACAACAGGTCATCAAATATGTACAGGATGGAAAGAATGCAGAAGCTCAGGTTGTTTCGCTTGGTGAAGCTAAAACTTTGTTTGATGCTATGCGGGAGAATTTAAATAAACTTACTGAGATAGTTGAAATGCAGTCACAAGCAAAACTAACAAGATCTAATGAGTCATTTCAAAATCTGATTTATGTTATTTTGGGGATAACCTTTTTCGGTTTGGTCTTAGGCTCACTAATCACGATAGTTGTTTCTCGTAATATTACTGTGCCGATTCATAAGATGGTTGCGTTTGCGCAGCAGATCAGGTCTGGAGATCTCAATGCCAGTCTGTCAGTGCAGCAAAAAGATGAAAACGGAGTCCTTGCTCAGGCATTTCAAGATATGCTGGTTCAGTTAAATCGTACCTTGGCAGAAGTTAAGGAACAAAATGCTGTGGTGGAAGAGAAGGCTAAGCAGACATCAGAAGCCCTTGAGCTGGCTAAAGAAGCTACCGGAAAAGCTGAATCTGCTAAAGCTGAAGGATTATATCAAGCAGCTGAACGGATTGATGGAATCGTCGGGAAACTATCTGAGGCTGCAGAAAGAATTTCCCTTCAGGCTGAAGAAATAAGGCATGGAACAGCAGTGCAGTCTGAAAGAATTACAGGCGCTGCAACTGCAATGGAAGAAATGAATGCATCTGTCTTTGAGGTTGCAAAAAATTCCGGCGAAGCGGCTACTGCCGGTGAAACTGCGATGTCTCAAGCTAACGAGGGCGCGAAAGTTGTCCAGAATTCAATTGATGCCATCAATGCGACGCAAAAGCAGGCGGGAGAATTAAAGGTCAATATGGACGAGCTTAGCCATCAGGCTCAGTCTATCGGACAAATTTTAGGGGTCATTACAGATATTGCAGATCAGACAAACCTGTTGGCATTAAATGCTGCAATCGAAGCCGCAAGAGCCGGAGAAGCCGGAAGAGGCTTTGCGGTTGTTGCGGATGAAGTCCGTAAGCTTGCTGAAAAAACAATGAATGCCACTAAAGAAGTCGGCGAAGCCATTTCGTCCATACAAAGTGTTGCAAACATCAATGTTAAATCTATGGAGAGAGCTACTGTTGATCTCAGCCGGGCTGTTGAGCTTTCAGGACAGTCTCGTAAAGTTTTGTCTGAAATAGTTGTAATGGTGAGCAATTCTTCTGAAAGAATTCAAGGTATTGCCGCTGCGACGGAAGAACAATCGGCCGCGTCAGAAGAAATTACCAGATCGGTTGATGAAGTCAGTCAGATTTCACAACAGACAACAGAAGGTCTTTTGGAAACAACTAATGCGCTGCAGAGTCTCTCTGCCGAAGTCGTAGAACTTTCGGAGTTGGTGCGTAGCCTAAAGGCAGAAGGCAGCAGGCGATAGTAATAGTTGTCTTTGTATAAGATTGCTCAAAAAAAGATCAGTTAAGAAGTTTTTTAACTGATCTTTTTAATTTTAATAAAGAATAGTTTAACAGGTTTAATCTTGCCCTGCTCAAATTTAAGCTTCAATGGCAATAAGTATTCCGTCCGGTTTGTTGTTGCCTTTTATCAGCATCTCCCCTGCGGCCTGGCAGGCTGTTTCAATGTCGATTCTTGATGACAGTTCGCATGCTTCTTTCAGTTCTTTTACTCCCTCTCCGGCGGATTTGAATGCAGATAGCATTTGGGTGCTATAAATGAACAGTCTGCTGCTTTTTTTCATTTCGAAAGTGGCGCAAGGGAGCATACCTTTTCCCAGGTCGCCAAGCGGTCCGCTTTGGGGTTCAATAAAAACAGTTGATCCGTTCTTTTGCAGTAATATGGGCGGGAGTGCTCCAGCATCTACTACCGTGAGTGTTTCAGTCCCCCGGTCAACTTCAGCATATATTCCCGTCACCTCTATGGCTTTGTTCATGTCACTGACAAAATATTCTTGCAGAGCAATACCGATATTTCTGAAAGTTTCAGCAGGCGTGTAAAGCGGACCTGTGTTAAGGATCAGAGCTTTTTTGAGCAAAGTTGCGATTTGTTCATTTAATCGCGGCGGAGTAAAGTTCAGTAGTAAATGGCTTTCAGAATTATTGGCCAGAATCACTGACTCGTGAAAGTATGCTTTTGATGTTTCATATTTTGCAGGAAATATTGAGATACTTGTGCGCAAAAATTGATCATCATTGTCGGCTGACAGTTGTAAGTCCGGTTTTAAAGTTTTTTCTGTTTTGCTTAGTATAAACTTATCATTTTCAGCTATTTTCAGGTGCAGCCTGATCCGGTGTAAAACTTCTCTGTATTCGAAAGGCTTTGTAATAAAATCTACGGCTCCGGCATCGAATCCTTTTCTGGTGTTTTTTGCATCATCCAGCGCGGTTAAAAAAATAATCGGTATTTCTGAAGTTTCAGGAGACATGCGCAAAATAGTTGCACATTCAAATCCGTTTTCTCCTGGCATCATTATATCCAGCAGAATAAGGTCAGGCTGTTTTTTTACCGCAAGTTCAATACCCGTTCTGCCGTTGTTTGCTGTAATAACTCTGTATCCTCGCTGGCGAAGAACTAACTCAAGAAATTCCAGGTTAAACGGTTCATCATCAATAATCAGAATTTTAGGTATATAATTTGGCTTTACGGGCATTAATGTGAATCCTTCGCGGGGGTTACTTTAGACACTCAATTTTGAGTTTTCTTCTTTGCATAGCCGGCGAATCAGTTTACACAGAAACAGTACATCAATAAAGCTTATGTCGTTAGCGATTTCAGCATTTAAACAAGTGTGCAACAAAGCTTATAATTGTGTTGCTTCGCCTATTTTTAGTTGCGTGGTTTACAGGTGCATAATGACTTATGGAGTCAGGCTGCATAAGGTTTTATCAAAACTTTTATCTTTTTCGGAGTTGATGAAATGCTTATTGGTATTCCTAAAGAAATTAAGACTATGGAAAACAGGGTCTCTATGACTCCTGGCGCAGTTGAAAGTCTTGTCCGCCGCGGACACAGCGTTGTTGTTGAAAAAGGGGCAGGTACAGGAAGCGGTCTGACCGATGACGAGTATGTTTCTGCCGGAGCGAAAATGGTAACGGTTGATGAAGCATGGTCCGCTGAAATGGTCATTAAAGTTAAAGAGCCTATCAGTTCTGAGTACAAATACCTCCGCAAGGGGCTTTTGCTTTTTACATATCTTCACCTTGCCGCAGACAAAGAGTTGACGGATGCCCTTCTTGAGAGCGGCACCACAGGCATTGCATATGAAACGGTTCAGCTGCCGGATCGATCGCTGCCTTTGCTCACTCCCATGAGTGAAGTTGCCGGACGTATGTCTGTTCAGGAAGGCGCACTTCATTTAAAAAAAACTAAGGGCGGCAGAGGAGTCCTGTTGAGCGGAGTTCCCGGTGTATCTCCTGCGAATGTAATGATTCTTGGCGGAGGCGTTGTCGGTACCAACGCTGCTAAAATTGCTGTAGGCATGGGGGCTAAGGTTACCATTTTTGACGTAAACCATTCAAGGCTTCAGTACCTTGATGATATTTTTAACGGTAGAGTTGTTACCATGACTTCTACTGAGCCTAATATCCGCGCCGCAGTTACTCAGGCTGATCTTATAATAGGTGCGGTTTTAATTCCCGGGGCCAAGGCTCCTAATCTTATCACCCGTGATATGCTTTCAACCATGAAAGAAGGAACTGTTATTGTTGACGTAGCTGTTGATCAGGGTGGATGTGTTGAAACCAGTAAGCCTACAACACACACTGACCCTACTTTTGTGGTTGACGGTATTGTGCATTACGGGGTTGCAAATATGCCAGGCGATGTCCCGAGAACTTCTACCTTCGCGTTGGTTAATCAGACTCTGCCTTATGCAATGCAGCTTGCGGACAAAGGGCTTGATGCTTTGCGGGCCAATGAATCTTTGAAACTCGGTCTTAATACTATAGACGGCAAGCTTACTTTTGCGGCTGTCGGAGAAGCTTTCGGAATGGATACAATTACTCCTGATGAAGCTCTTGCTTAAAATTTTAAAATAATTTGTTTTTAAATCGAGCCTGATTATATATGAAAAGAGGTAAAAGTTAGTACTTTTACCTCTTTTTTGAATTAATATTGAAAATGATACTGTAAATGAATAAACAAATTTTATTTGAAGTCTTTTGTTTTATTTGCATGGATGGTAACTTTAAAAACTGAGAGTTATCACTTTGGAATCGAGACGGAGGAAGGCATGGTCGCAGTCAAGAGATTTTCAGGAAGAAGTTTGATGTATGCCTTTACAGTGCTCACGGTTATATTTTGGATTGGTGAAAGTGTTCTTGAGTTTTTCTGGTTTAACCCTGAAGGCGAAACCTTTTTAACGAATTTAATGCCTATTCATGATCCTCATGAAATGTTTATGCGGATCACGAGTGGATCGGTGCTGTTAGCGTGCGGTTATGTCGTTTCACGAATGTATAGCATCCTTGCCGAGTCCGAAAATCAAGCCCGCGAAAGTGAGAATAATTTACGAATAACTTTTAATTCCATCGGTGACGCTGTTGTTGCGACAGATGCTGATGGAAATGTAACCTTTATGAATCCGGTTTCGGAAATGCTGACCGGATGGTCTTTTGTCGAAGCGAAAGGTCTTGCTTTTAAAAATGTTGTGAATGTTCTCAGCTCTAATTCCAAAGGTATTTCTGATAATCCCATAGACGAGGTCTTGCGCAGCGGAGAAGGAAAAGGGCTTTCAAATCATACAATTCTAATTTCCAAACAGGGAAATAAATATCATATAGCGGATTCCATCGCTCCTATAAGGGATGAGAATGGTAAGATTTCCGGTGCTGTTTTTGTTTTTAAAGATATAAGTGAGAAGTACAGACAGGATGCTGAATTCAGCAGCTTGCGCAACTATCTTTCCAATATCATAGATTCAATGCCGTCAATACTTCTCGGGGTTAACGGGGATGGGCAGGTAACTTTGTGGAATAGAGCTGCTGAGCAGGCAACAGGTATTTCGCCTAAGTCGGCATCTGGCAGAAATCTGTTTGAAATTTTTCCCCGGATGGAAACTGAAATTGATAGAATATTTGAAAGTATCAGATCAAAAGAGATAAGCCGGAATCAAAGAAAAATCAGATATTCTGAATCCGGAGTTTATTATGAGGATGTGACAATATTTCCGTTGATCTCTGACGGTGCAGAGGGAGCAGTGGTCCGCGTTGATGATGTGACTGAGCTTATCAAGATGGAACAGGCCATGATTCAAAATGAAAAGATGATGTCTGTCGGTGCACTCGCGTCCGGGATGGCTCACGAAGTTAATAATCCGCTGGCGGCAATTTCGGGACATGCTCAAAATATCAGTAATCGAGTTTTCGGTGATCTTAAAAAAAATGAAGATGTTGCGGTTGAATGTGATGTCTCACTTAGTAAGGTTCGAGAGTATTTAGAGAAAAGAGGGATTCCGAGAATGCTGGACGGGATTTATTCCTCATGCAGCCATGCTGCAAAAGTAGTCAGTGATATGATAATGTTCAGCCGTAAAGCTGAGAGTAATCAGGGAAGACACAGCCTTGTAAAATTACTTGATGATACACTGGGACTGGCGGCAATCGATTATGATTTGAGCCACCATTATGATTTTCGTAAGATTGAAATTGTCCGTGAATATGACAGCAGCGTTCCTGACGTTTATTGTGAAGGAAGTGAAATTCAGCAGGTTTTTTTGAATATTCTTAAGAACGGAGCACAGTCCATGATGGGAAAAGAATATCATGGCGCACATCCGCGTTTTACTCTCAGGGTCCACGCAGAAGAAGAAATGGCTGTTGTTGAAATTGAAGATAATGGACAAGGAATGGACGAAGGAGTTCTTAAGCGTATTTTTGAACCTTTTTATTCTACTAAAAAAGTTGAGCGACGCTCCGGCCTTGGGTTGTCTGTGTCATATTTTGTTATAACAGATCAACACAATGGAAGTATGGAAGCATATTCTGTGCTCGGAAGCTGGGCGCGTTTTATTATCAAACTGCCGTCAGCAGTTGATATGTAGGATTTCTATTTCTTCATCCCGTCTTGCAGGCCGGTGGTTATTAGCATATTTAAGAAATTCATTTATATTGAGATAATCGGAGAAATGTTGTGGCCAAGAAAAAAGGCGAAGATATCATATACATTATGGGGAAAGCAGAAACCGGACCTCCTCCTGAGGAGGGGCTGCCCCCTTGGATGGCGACTTTTGCGGACATGGTTACTTTGCTGCTTTGCTTTTTTGTTCTGCTTTTGTCTTTTGCTAATCAGGATATTGCGAACTTTGAAAAGATGAAAGGATCAATACAGGACGCTTTCGGTGTGCAGTTTAAGGATAAATCAGGACGGCATGTTGCATATTCTGATAGTAAATTTTCTGAAAGTTCCGTTAAAGAAACAGCTAAGAAAGATATGGCGGCACTTGAACTTGATATAAGAGCATTTATTAATGCCGGTGATATCTCAAAGCTTATGTCGGTGACTACTGATCAGAACGGCGTATTGGTTCGCGTTCCTTCCCGTGTTTTATTTAAACCGGGGACAGCAACGCTTGATCCGGGCATTCATGGAGTACTGGATAAAATTTCCGGTATAATGAAAACAAAAAATTTCAACTTAGTAGTCAGAGGGCATACCGATGATCTGCCTACACATAACAATGTTTATGATTCAAACTGGGAACTTTCGGCTGCAAGAGCTGCTACTTGTTTAAGGTATATTCTACAGAAATCTGGCGTATCTCACACCAGAGTTAAAGCAGTAGGTTATGCCGGTACAAAACCGCTTGTTCCGAATACATCCACTCAAAACCGGGCAATCAATCGACGAGTTGAATACTATTATCAGCCTCAATCAAATGATTGGTAATAAAATTTTAAAAAGTCCGAATTCCAATCTCATAAATGGAATTCGGACTTTTACTATAGCGAGCAGTTTCAAGGTAAACTATACTATGAATCAATCTTCAACTTTTTTCCGCCTTTCCCATAGCTTCATTTCCTTCATTTTCTTGCGGCGTTCGCGTTGAAGCGATTTGCAGACTAAAGGAGTCTTTTTAGCGTAACCCCATTTTTCCCGATATTCTTCAGGTGTGATATCATATTTTGCAAGATGTCTTTTAGTCAGCACTTTAAAAGACTTACCTGATTCAAGACAGATAATTGTCTTTTCTCTGATAGCCTTTTTAGGATCGACAGGAGGAATCTGCTCTGCTGCAGAAGCATTCTCTGACATTCCTTCGTCTATTCTCATGATTCCTGATGCTAATTTTTGAACCATCGAAGTTATTTCATCCTCCGTCATGGTTCTAACGCTTGCCTGTGCTTTAACAATTTCAAGAGCTGCTTTTAAATTATCTTCCATTTTTCCTCCCATTGTTTGTAGATTGATTTTATAGTTGTAAATTTATTGTTACGAAATAATATTATTTTACGTCTCTTATAAAGAGTAATGTTGCTGTGGTGCTTTCCTCACGTACTAAACATGGATAGTCGTATTTTTTAGATTATACATGTTTAACATTATATAGACATAAAGGTGAAGAAAAATATTAAAAAAGTTTTGTATGCAGAGTAAAAATGGCGGTTATTGTTAACGCCGCTAAATTATGAAAAAACAGGTGCGGTGAAAATATAAAGACAATTTTTATTACATTAATATCAGTTGTGCGCTATAACTGTTCAATAATTATATTCCAGATGCAGCGATCAAGGGTTTGCTGCACAAAGAATAAAAACTGAGAGGTTATAGTATGGCGACAAAGGACTTTAACGAAGTATTGGAAAAAACTGGCAGACTTGATTCCGAATCTTTAGTTGAAAGTATTTGCCAGCATCATCTTTCGAATCTTGGAAGGGACTATGGCAGAACTGACAAGTTTTCACTTTATCAGGCTCTGGCTTATTCTCTGCGTGATAGATTGGTCGGTAACTGGATAAAAACGCAACGCTCGTACTATAATCACAGTGCAAAAAGCGTTTACTATCTTTCGCTTGAATTCTTAGTTGGTAAATCGCTTACCAGTAATGCCATCAATTTAGGAATTGAAAAAGAAACAGAAGAGGCTCTTGATAAATTCGGGTTTACGCTGGAAGAAACCGAAGGCGCAGAAGCTGATGCCGGACTTGGTAATGGCGGGCTCGGAAGACTCGCATCATGTTTTCTCGATTCAATGGCGACGCTTAGAATTCCCGGTTACGGTTACGGTATAAGATACGAATATGGCATTTTTAAGCAGGCTATTGAGAACGGCGAGCAGGTGGAACTTCCTGATGACTGGCTTCATACCGGAAATCCTTGGGAGTTTCGCAGAAGGGGATTCGTTTTTACTATCGGATTATACGGCAGAGAGGAAAAGTATACTCATGATGACGGATCCGTGAGACTCCGCTGGACAGACAGGGCAAAAGTCATGGCCTTGCCTGTGGATATGCTCATCCCAGGATATAAAAATGATAATGTAATAAATATGAGACTTTGGGAGGCACAGCCCGCCAAGAGGTTTAACCTCGATCTTTTCAATAGCGGTGACTATATCCGTTCAATGGAAGACGCTGTTAAAACCGAAACGATTTCCAAAGTGCTTTACCCCAGTGATGAGCGCAGTGCGGGACGAGAGTTGCGTTTAGTTCAGCAGTATTTTTTTGTTTCGGCAACCATTCAAGACATGCTTCGCAGGTTTAAGAAGTTGAAGCTGGATTTTTCGGAACTCCCGAACAGAGCTGTTGTACATCTTAATGAGACTCATCCTGCTATCGCTATTCCAGAGCTGATGCGTATTTTAATTGATGAGCATTTTCTTACATGGGATTACGCATGGAGAATCTGCCGAAGGACTTTTGCGTATACGAACCATACTGTCATGCCGGAAGCTTTGGAGAAATGGCCCCTTGAATTAATGAGCAAGGTTCTGCCACGCCATATCTCCATTATTTATGAAATTAACCGCCGCTTTTTAGAAGAAGTGGAAACCAGATTTCCAGGTGACGGGGCAAGACTTACCCGTATGTCCATAATTGAGGAGGGAGAGCATCCTCAGGTTCGCATGGCATGGCTTGCTGTGGTGGGAAGCTTCACTGTTAACGGTGTTTCCACTTTGCATGGGGAGTTGATCAAGAAAAATATCTTTTATGATTTTGTTGAAATGTTCCCTGGACGATTCACTTCGGTAACAAACGGAATTACTCCGCGCAGGTGGCTTAAACAGTGCAACATCCCTCTTTCAGAACTTATAACTGAAAAGATAGGTAAAGGCTGGGTTACAGATTTATCTCAATTGGAGCAGCTTAAGGTTCTGGCCGAAGATCAGGAATTTCAGGAACGTTGGTACAATTGCAGATTGAAGGCTAAAAAGAGACTGGTACAATATGCACAGAAAGAATACGGGCTGTATATGCCGTCTGACTGGATGTATGATGTACAGGTGAAAAGAATTCACGAATATAAGCGGCAGGTTTTAAATGTTCTCCATGCGATAACATTGTATTGCAGGTTGAAAAGAGATCCTTCCAGCGTGGCTGTTCCGAGAGTTAAGATATTTGCAGGCAAGGCTGCTCCGGGATATTTTCTAGCCAAGCGTATTATCAGGCTGATTAATTCAGTCGGGGCTGTTATTAATTCCGACAGTTCCGTTAACCATAAGTTGCGGATCACTTTCTTGCCTAACTACAGGGTTTCGCAAGCTGAATATATTATTCCGGCTACGGACCTTTCCGAGCAGATATCACTTGCCGGAACAGAAGCCTCCGGTACCGGAAATATGAAATTTGCTCTTAACGGCGCGTTGACCATAGGAACTTTGGATGGTGCCAATATTGAGATAATGGAAGAAGTAGGCAAAGAGAATATTTTTATTTTCGGGATGGATGCTGATGACGTTGAACGTAGAAAGCGTGAAGGTTATGTGCCCGGAGATGTGATCGGAGGAGATCCTGAGCTTGCAGAGGTGCTGAACCTTCTCGGTGACGGCACGTTCTCTGAAGGTGATCGCGGATTCTTCGGTCCTATTTTGGATTCTTTTTTTGCAGGCGGTGATCAGTATATGACGCTTGCAGATTACAGAGCATATGTGAATGCGCAAGATTCTCTTGAAAGGATTTGGCTTGATCGGCAGAAGTGGCTTAAAATGTCCATTTTAAACACAGCCGGATCGGGGCATTTCTCCAGCGACCGCGCAATAATGGAATATGCCACAGGTATATGGGGAGTTCATCCTGTAGAAAAAGATGAATAGTTCTGAATAATTGTTTTATGAATAGAATGGCCCGGAAGTGATGATTTTTAAACTCTATCACTTTCGGGTTTTTTAATGCAGTATTTTGCGCGGCAGTAGATAAAACTGTTTTTATCCGTATGAGGCTTTGCCATCGGTAGAAAATTCTCATATATTGCATTTGCGAAATTAAATTAGATTAAAATGTAAAAGGTAAATCATGTCTGCACGCCCTCTGACTATAATTTTTCTTGTAATAATCCTTATGGGAACAGCTTCTTATGGGTTGTACCATTTCGGGGTGCTTGATTCCTTTCTTTCTGAGCCTTCAGAGGTCAGCAGCAAGAATGATAACTCAGGTCCGGTTGTCCGTAACTCCGTGAGCGATCTGGTTTTGCCGTTGTCTTCGTCTAAGGATATGGAAGAAACTTCTTCTAACGCGACGTCAGAGGCTGCAAGCGTAAACGGGTCAGCTCCGGAAACTGATTTTGAAGTCGCGACGGCTCCTGCTAATGAGTCTCAAGACGATGAAAATTCCCAGTCTGAGCATCACCCGGCTGTAAAGAAGGTCGCTTCAATAGCTGTTACAGAAACTTTGCAGGAGGAAACCAAGGAAAAACCCAAAGATATTCCCCAGACTGTTTCGCCTAAAGCTGCAATTGAAACCGTTTCTCCTAAAAAAAGCGTAGTTGAAAAAATTAAGTATGGAACTCTTCGTCACTTTGAACAGGTCTGTTCAAATAGCTCACTGACTGTGAAAATGTCTCTTTCAGAACCAAGTAAAAAAATAACATGGTTCAACATCAGTAAGCCTAGAAAATTGGTAGTAGATATCCACGGACACTGGAAAAATTTTGCTAAGTCCATTTACAGGCTGAAAGGATGCTCTGTGGATAAGATTATTCTTGGAGAGCAGCCTGATAGAATGCGTATTGTTTTTTATTTGAATAAAAAAGATTTGCCTGCCAAATTTAAACCTGAAATTAAAAAGGTTTCTAATCACTTAGAGATTAAAATTAATCTATAGGATTGTTTTCAGCCTCTTCTTTTTTTACCTCTGTTCCAATCAGCATAATCTTGCTGTGGTTAAAACTTTCCAGTGTAACTCAAATGTAACAAACGGGTCATTGCTCTGTAACTCGTTATGGCTAGGTAGTTACTGTCGCGTTGATACGGATTATTTTTATCCGGCGCACATTGTATGAAAGTCTTTTTAGAATGGAGAGTGTTCCAATGGGGCAAGCTGTTAAAATCGCTTCCAGAAACTTAGATTTTTATTATGGGGACTTCAAGGCTCTTGAAGGTATCTCTATGGATTTTATTGAGAACAGAGTTACTGCTCTTATCGGACCTTCCGGTTGTGGTAAAAGTACGTTTTTGCGCTGTTTAAATAGAATGAATGATCTTATCCCCGGTACTAAAGTAGACGGGGAACTTACTCTGGATGATGAAAATATATATGCGCAAGGTCTTGATGTAGTTACTTTGAGAAGGCGCGTGGGAATGGTTTTTCAGAAACCGAATCCTTTTCCTAAATCTATTTTTGAGAATGTGGCTTACGGTTTGCGCGTCAACGGCATTAAAGATAAAGAGTATTTGGCCAGAAAGGTTGAAGAAAGTTTGAAAGGCAGTGCCCTTTGGGATGAAGTTAAAGATAGACTTCATGCCAGTGCACTAGGTCTTTCAGGCGGACAGCAGCAGAGACTCTGTATTGCAAGAGCTTTGGCTGTAGAGCCTGAAATTCTGCTTATGGATGAACCGGCGTCTGCACTTGATCCGATTGCGACTCAAAAGATTGAGGACTTGATTCACGAACTTAAAAAGAAGTTTACAATTATTATTGTCACTCACAGCATGCAGCAGGCAGCCAGAGTCTCTGATGAGACCGCCTTTTTCTATATGGGACGTCTGATTGAAACCGGCAAGACTGAAACAATGTTTACCAAGCCTAAAAATAAGCAGACTGAAGATTATATCACCGGACGTTTCGGTTGATTATTGCTGTACGTGAATGTTTGAGGAATTGTCTGAATTTTAAGTTACTTTGAGGAGATATGGTATGGAGCAGCGTGGTCACTTCACCAAAAAAATGGATGATCTTAAGGTTCAGGTTTTGCGTATGTCGAGCATGGCTGAAACCGCGATGCATAATTCGATAAAAGCTCTTCTTGAGAATAACGCAGAGCTTGCTGAAGATGTCATTATGAATGACATTAAAATCAATGAGCTGGAATGCGATCTTGATAAATTCAACATTGAATTATTGGCATTAGATCAGCCTATGGCTAAAGATTTAAGGTTCATTGTCGGGGCGATGCGTATCAGCAGCAACCTTGAAAGAATAGGAGATGAAGCCGTAAATCTTGCGCACCGCAGTGTTTTTCTAAGTACCAGGCCGCCTCTTCCTTTTAACCAGAAACTTGAGCAGATGACTGTTGTTGCTAAAGATATGGTTGCACAGGCTGTAAAGGCTTTTGCGGATGAAGATCCGGTTCTTGCCGGAAAAGTTTGCGGAATGGATAATGATGCAGACAGTCTTAATGTCAGGATTCTGAAGAGTCTTATCGAAGATATGGTATCTGAGACAAGGATTGTTGAAAGGGGCGTACATTTGATCATGGCCTCAAGCCATCTTGAACGCATAGCAGACCAGGCGACAAATATTGCTGAATCAGTTATTTTTATAACTCAGGGCGTAAATATAAAGCATCATTGCCGAGGTTGATCTGGCTCTGCTGCTGGTTATAATCATTTTCGCATTAAAAAAGCCGGATTTATCCGGCTTTTTCAATGATCTGATAAGTACGGGAAGAATTTTTTATCCTCAGTCAGCATGTGCTCTGCGACAACTTTACCTGCTAAAAAGTCAAATAATTCTCCGGTGGATGCGTTTGCGTTTTGAAAATTAACAACTAGTTTTCTCATATCTTCAACTAAAGAGTTGTGAATCCGGCTATGCTCGTCAGCAAGCGGGAATTTAGTTTTGCGAAATATTATATCTTCGTCATGAAAATGTTTAACGGTATGTGTTATTAATTCACGGCTTATGGCGGAGACTTCCTCGTCTGGCCCCCCTGTTATGATTACAGATAGGAGGTCATTTGCAAGTATGAAGAGTTTTCTGTGCTGGTTGTCAATGGTGCTGTTGCCGCTCTCGTATTCTTTCTTCCATACAAGAGAGATAAAAGAAGTGCGACTGCTGTCTCCTGCAAAATTTTTCTCGCCATGCACCAAAGTCACGACACAATTCCGTCCTGAATTTTTAGCTCTATAAAGGGCCCTATCGACCAGTTTCAGCCGTGATTCAAGATCGTTTCCGCCCCCCTGAAAAGTGGTTAAGCCTATACTTACGGTAAAAGTTACAGGTCCTTTTGCGGTTTGAACAATAAGTTTTTCAATTCCTTTCCGTAAGCGTTCAGCAATGCTATGTGCGAGCTTAGAGTCTATATTGATCAGCAAAACTCCGAATTCTTCCCCTCCCAAACGACCTAACACATCAAATGATCTCAGCTCCTTTTTACAGCAATCAGCCAAAGCTATGAGAACCGTATCTCCTACATCATGCCCGTAAGTATCGTTTACATCTTTGAAATGATCGATATCAAGCATCAGTAGAGCTTGCGGCTCATGGAATCTATCCCCTCTGGTCATTTCGCGTGTAGCATGATCGATGAAATATCTTCTGTTTGCGATCTTGGTTAAAAAGTCTTCCTTTGCAAAACGTGTCAATTCTTCTTCAAGTTGTTTTCTTCGTGTAATATCTTGAAGTTGCGAGATGAAAAAGCGGGGAATTCCGTCCGGATTATGGACAAGTGATATATTCAGCAGTCCATTTATTAAATGGCCTTTTTTGTGAAAATATCTCTTTTCCATTTGAGCTGTCTGTATGTTACCTGCAAGCATTTGCTTAATTGCTTCAAGGCTTTCATTAAAGTCGTCCGGGTGGGTGATGTCCTGAAATTTCATGGACATAAGCTCAGTTTCTTTATATCCGAGGATTTCACATATAGCTTTATTTACTTTCAGATATGCTCCGCCCGGAGAAACGATGGCCATTCCGATTGAAGCATAGGTGAATGCATTTAGGAAAATGTCGTGGTCATGCGCCATCATCTTATCCTGCCCATGAAAAATGCGTGAATTTTAAAAAAGTCTAATGCCGACAGATTAGGGTATTTAGGTAGTTCGGTAAACGGTTTATGGCTGAAATTATATTTCATTAGTAAACTATTAAGATTCGGTTGTCCTTTATTAAATGTTATTTTTGGCATTCTTACTGCGCTGTAGAACTATTCTGCTTCACTTAATTCTGTTTACATATGTGTTTTTTTGGGATAGAAGCAATTCTCTTAATCTCAAGAGGAAAATCCACAAAGTTGGTGGCGACGAACAAAACGTTGCGACCGATGGAATGCAATCTTGAGAGACCCTTTTAGGGCATTAGGGATAAAGTACGGCGTTTGCGCCAATGGTCAAGTTGTGTGTCGGCTGCCTCGGAACGCTGCTCAGTTTGATTTCAATGTACTTTCCCCATTTTAATATATGCCGAAATTTTGTCCGAGGACATCGTTGTTGGAGGTAACTTATGGAAAATAATGAAAACTTGAACTCCGAAATGGAGATGGACTTTGAGGCTGCCCTTGAAGACTATCTAAATGCTGATTTCGGAAACTTGGATGAAGGAAGCATTGTTGTCGGTGAAGTTGTTAAAGTTGATAAGGATTTCGTTCTTATTGATGTTAACTTCAAATCCGAAGGACAGATTGCTGCATCTGAATTCCTTGATGTAGATGGACAGATGACCGTAAAGGTCGGTGACAAAGTTGACGTTTATGTTTCAAACAAAAACGAAAACGAAGGAACTATCCATCTTTCCCGTGACAAAGCTAAACGTATGCAGCTCTTCGACAAACTCGAAGAAATGCAGGAAGATGAAGGCATTGTCGAAGGTAGAATTGTTCGCCGTATTAAAGGTGGTTACACTGTCGATCTCGACGGCGTTGAAGCATTCCTGCCTGGTTCCCACGTTGATCTTCGTCCAGTTCCAGATATGGACGCTCTCGTTGATCAGACATACGAATTTAAGATTCTTAAGATCAACCGTCGTCGCAGCAACGTTATCGTTTCAAGACGTGTTCTTCTCGAAGAACAGCGTAATGAAATGCGTTCCAAGTTGCTCGAAACTCTTGAAGAAGAGCAGACTATCATCGGTAAGGTTAAGAACATCACTGAATACGGTGTGTTCATCGACCTCGGTGGTCTCGACGGACTTCTCCATATTACCGACATGTCTTGGAAGCGTATCAAGCATCCTAAAGAAATGGTCTCTCTCGGTGACGAACTTGAGCTCAGAGTTCTTAACTTTGACCAGGAAGGACAGAAAGTCTCTCTTGGACTCAAACAGCTCGTTCCAGATCCTTGGGAAGATATTTCCGGTAAATATCCTGAAGGTTCCAAGTTCTCCGGTAAGGTTACCAACCTCGCCGATTACGGTGCATTCGTTGAACTTGAAGCCGGCGTTGAAGGACTTGTTCACATTTCTGAAATGTCCTGGACCCGCAAACTCCGTCACCCTTCACAGATGGTACGTGTAGGCGACGAAGTTGACGTTATTGTTTTGGGTGTTGATCCCGACAAGAAGCGCATCTCTCTCGGTATGAAGCAAGTTAAGCCTAATCCTTGGGACGTTGTTGCAGAGAAGTTCCCTGAAGGAACTGTTCTTGAAGGCCAGATCAAAAATATCACAGAATTTGGTGTATTCATCGGTATCGAAGACGGTATTGACGGACTCATCCACGTTTCTGATATTTCCTGGACAAGAAAAGTACGTCACCCTTCAGAAGTTTACAGTGTAGGCGACTCCGTTCAGGCGAAAGTCCTAACTGTTGACAAAGAAAACGAAAAATTCACTCTTGGTGTTAAACAGCTTTCTGATGACCCATGGTCTCAGGTACCTACAAAGTACCCAGTCGGCTGCACCCTTGAAGGACTTATCACCAATATCACTGATTTCGGTCTCTTCGTTGAGGTTGAAGAAGGTATTGAAGGTTTAGTTCACGTTTCTGAAATTTCTCACAAGAAGATCAAAAATCCTTCTGAGATGTTTAAAGAAGGCGTTACTATCCAAGCTAAAGTCATTCATGTCAGTGCTGATGAACGCAGACTCGGTCTGTCCATCAAACAGCTGAAAGAAGAAGAAGACAAGCGCAAACCTAAAGAATTCCGTTCAGGACCTGCTGATGCAGGTAACTCACTGGGCGAGCTCCTTAGACAGAAGCTTGAAGATGCAACCGAAGCTAAAGCTGCTGCAGAGACTGAGGATGACGAATCCTAGGCATAGTTTCTCAGCACGGCATCCGTTTCTATTCGGTTTCAGCCTGCTTATAATGGCTGTGGTCCTCCTATGGGGGGCCACAGCCTTTTTTAATGGCAAAGCAAGAGTTTTGTTTGGAGCAGGTTCAATAGGAATTGTTAACGTTCAGGGAACTATTACAGACTCATTACCTGCGGTGAAATTTCTGCGGGAGCTTCGCAAAGACAGTTCCGTTAAAGGCGTTCTTTTACGAGTTAATTCGCCTGGGGGGACTATTGCTCCGTCACAGGAACTATATCTGGCTGTAAAGCGTTTTGCGCAGGTTAAGCCTATTGTTGCTTCATTTGGAACTGTTGCTGCTTCAGGCGGGTATTACGCCGCGGCCCCTGCTACGCAGATTGTAGCCAACTCCGGCTCAATCACCGGAAGCATCGGGGTTAAAGCCGAGTATGCGAGTTTTAAGCAGCTTATGGAGAAGGTCGGCGTTAAACCTGTTCAGATCACCAGCGGACCGCTCAAAGGTGCGGGGTCGCCGTATGCTGAACTGACTCCTGAGCAGCATGAATATCTTATGGGACTGATTATGGACCTTCATAATCAATTTGTAAGTGACGTTGCATCGGCTCGCAAACTTGACCGAAAAGTTGTAGAAAAAATTGCTGACGGAAGAGCTCTCACCGGACGAGAAGCAAAAGAGCTGGGACTCGTTGACAGATTAGGCGGATTTGAAGATGCGGTTACTCTTTTAAAGGCTCTTTGCGGTATTGAAGGGGATGTTGTCGTCAAAGAAGGTCCGGAAAAGGAGAAATCTTTAATTTCGGAAATATTCGGCATGTTGGGGCTTAAGACTTCCGGTTCTTTTTCCGCTGACGGATTGATTTTTTCTTATTAGATATTTAATTTTTAAGCAGCTGAGAGTTACAATTCGATCAATAGTCAGATCTTTTTGCAAAGGGGTGGCAGTTTATGGAATGTAAATTTATAGGTGTCGGTGATGCTTTTGATGGAAAACACACCAATACAAGTTTGTATGTTAAAATTAAAGACAGATCATTATTATTCGATTGCGGATTTAACTCAGCTCATTCTTTTTTCCAGCTTGTTCCTAGTGCCTTAGATCTGGATATCCTTTGGATTTCGCATTTTCACGGGGACCATTATTTCGGCTTACCGATGCTTTTGGGAAGTTTCTATTCTTCGGAAAGAAAGGAACCCTTAACTATTTGCGGACCTGTCGGAATAGAAGATAAAGTCAGGACCTTAACAGCTCTTGCTTATCCTAACTTATTATCAAAGCTTTCTTTTGAACTTAAATTTTATGAATTTACGCCTGAGTCTGTTAAAGATATTTCGGGTATTACGATAAGTTCTTTTGGAACAGATCATTTCGAATCCGCAGGAGCTTCACTTGCTGTCCGAATTGATTATGAAGGATTTTCCTTTTTTTATGCCGGTGACGGGGCTGTTTCCTCAGAGAATCTTGCACAGATAAGCGGAGTTGATCTTGCTGTTTTCGAAGCATACAATTTAGATGTAGCCGAAAATGGACATTCGTCAGTTAAGCAGTGTTTGGATTTTGCACTTAAAGCAAAAATAAAACAGGTTGCACTTGTGCATCTTAACAGGTTTGTGCGAACCTATCATCTGGACGAAATTTTAGAGCTTATAAAAGAGGTAGAAGATGTAAACGTATTACTGCCGGAGGAAGGGCATTTATTGCATTTCTCAGGTAATTAGCATTTGACTTCTATGCCTCGAAGTGAGGAACTCAGTGGCATCTAATTATGACCAAATTGTTCGGGATTATTTTGAAGGTCGCTCAGGGTATACAATCCTTTTAAGTGATGAGCCTTCATTTTATAAGCTTCTCAGAGGGACGCTATATAAAATTCTGGCAATTCGCAGAGATTGTTTAAGCTATTTTCAAGACCAGTCTGCAGCTATGAGCGATATTCAAAATAAGGCAGGGGAAGGTCTTCCTGTTCTTGTTTTTGTTGAACGGCTTTTAAAAGGAAAATCTACCGCAGATTTTATCCAAAACACCCGTCAGCTTTTTCCGAATGTTAAAATTATTGTCTTAACCGGAGAAACCAGTGAAGACGAATTGATTTTTCTGCATGAGATCGGTGTAAATAATATTATTACCAAACCAGTTTCTGTGGACAGTCTTGTACAGAAGCTTGCTTTTACAATTAAACCGCAGGGTAAGCTCAATCAGCTGGTTCAGGTAGGTAAGGAATTACTGCGAAAAGGTGAGCTTGAAAAAGTAATGCACGTCAGTGCTAAGATCCTTGAAATTAAGCCTGACAGTCCTGCAGCCTTGATGTTGCTCGGGGATGCTTTAAGCGGGCTTGGCAGAAGAAGCGAAGCTCTTAAAGCTTTTTTAAAAGCTCACGAACAATCTACAGTTTTTATGGAGCCGATTAAAAAATTGGCTGAATTCTATAAAGATAGTGATAGTGAACAGTATTTATTGTACTTAAAGAAACTTGATAAGATCAGTCCCCTTAATACCGAGCGAAAGTGCGAAATAGGGCGCGTCCATTTAGGGCGCGAAGAGCTTGACGCAGCGGAAGTTTTTTTTGATCAGGCCGTAAAGTGTTCGATAAGAGAGGCTCATGGTTATCTTTCGCAGGTTATGAGCGGTATTGCTGAATCGCTGATCGAAGTTTCCCCCTCAATGGCTGAAAAATATTATAGCAAGCTTCTTTCTGTAAAATCGGGCAATCTTTCCGCTGATGATCTTGAAACGTATAATCGACTCGGGATCGCTATGCGAAAACAGGGCAAGTGGGAAATGGCTGTTGCCAACTACAAGGAAGCTCTTAAGGTCGCACCGAATGAAGCTGGCCTTTATTACAATATAGGGCTGGCTTATACTGACGGCAAAGAGTATGCTAAGTGTGCTCAGTCTTTCAATAAAGCCATAAAATCAGATCAGGAGATTTATAAAAAGTCTCCGTCTGTAGCTCGGAACATAGCAGGTATTTTTTTGAAAGTAGGTATGGCCAGCGAAGCTAGACGTGTAATTGAAGAAGGTGTGGCGGCTTTTCCTGATGATTCTAAACTGAAAGATTTGCTAAAAAAAATACCTAACTAGCTATGTTTATTTGTGTATTATTAATAACTATATTAAATATTCTGACTTGAGGTAATTCATTTGAGTCGGTTTTAAGGTTAGCCGATGTATTTAATTTCTGCTCTTGTTTTAGGATTTATCATTTTTATGATTATTTATGCCCGCTACATGAATGTTAGCGGGGATATTTCCAGACGCAAAATGCAGGTCGATAATTTTCGCGATCAGGTAGAATTCAGAGTGAAGCGACTTGTTATCGGAACAAGGCAGATACACGAAGAACTGGCTCTTGAAATTGAAAGGCTTGAAGAGTTGAAGAGTGAGCTGCGTAATATCGGTGATGTAAAATGCTAGTCTTTCTCGTCCTTTCAGGCGGGTTTATGATCCTTGCTTTAATCATCAATAATATGATTACAACATGGCATACTGATAGGCTAAAAGCCTTTAAGATCGAAGAAGTTAATTTGCGAAACCGCCTTGACGGAGCTATTGACAGCCAGCGTAATGCCCTGATTGAGCTTAGGAATGTTAAGTTTGAAATTGTTAATTATGAAAATATGATAGAAAGTCAGTATATGGATGACGGCTTTGAATAGAAGACCATTATATATAGAATTTTAAATCCCTTCAAACTCTGGTTTGAAGGGATTTTTTAGTGCTAAGGAAAGTGCTGCGGACCTGCTAAACATGAATATCTGTTGCAGCCACTTCATCTCCTGAAAGGACCGTGGCTATTTTTTCAGCTCCGCCAGCTTCATCTCCATTCGAATCGTACCAAAGGGTGTGGTCGGAATCGAAAACGAAATGGGCATCATTGTTTCCGAATGATCCGTTGGAACCATCATATGCAGAATCGAGATTTGTGAGCGTTTGGTTGGTAGAAGGATCAAAATCATTTCCGCTGAAACTGAAGTAATCTTGTCCGCTTTTGAAATCTTGGATTTGGTCTCCACCGTCGGAAAGTGATGTGTACTCAAGAACTGATGTTGCTGCGTTATTGAGGTTAAAGGTATCCATTCCTGCTCCGCCTTGGAATATTTCAGATCCGGCAATGGTCAGGCCATTGAAAGTATCATTGCCTGCTGACCCTATAATGTGCTGGATATTCGTGAAAGTATCCTTGAAAGTGAGTGGCCCATCGTCATGAGCGTTTCCAGCTCCTTCGGCTGTCATAGTAATGGTCATAGGGCTGCTCATTGATGAATAACTCAGCGTGTTAGTTCCGCCGGCACCATCATATGTATCATTTCCTGCACTTCCGTTGAATATTTCATTACCAGAACTTCCGGTAATGTCGTCGGCAGAGTTGGTTCCGGTAAATCCTTCAATGTGCGAGAGGGTGTCCGTTCCGCCGCTATGGGCTACCGTAATGTCGTTACCCTCTGAAACCGTGAATGTTACTCCGGTTGTAGAATGGGCATAGGAAACAGTATCAATGCCGCCTCCACCGTCGATTGTATTGTCACCGTCCATTCCTGCGAAATATTCATTACCGCAACTGCCTGTCATATGGTCAATTTCAGCTGTTCCTATGAACCCTTCAATGTGTGATAAAGTGTCTTCTCCACCACTATGGGTGACAATAGTAGAGGTTTCACCCGCTGCGACAGTGAAAGTTATGCCGGTTGTAGAATGGGCATAGGAAACAGTATCAAATCCGTCACCGCCATCAATCGTGTTAGATCCGTCCTCACCGAACAGTAGATCATTGCCGGCCAAGCCGTAAATGTTGTCGTCTCCGCCGTTACCATGGAGAATATTATCGCTGACTGAACCTGTAATATTGTCCGCATGTGCAGAACCGATAACATTTTCAATGTTTTTTATGGACGATGAATATTGTTCAGACTCATTCTCGGTCATTATAAAGGCCATTTCGGAATCAAGATTTATATCCAAATGATAATTCGATCCAAGCATTTCATATTGAATCCAGTCTGATCCGCCCTTTCCATCAATAGTATCATTTCCAAGCAATCCTTCAAATCTGTTTTCATACTCGTCACCGAGCAGAGTATCATTGAAATTTGAACCGATAGCCCCTTCGATGCTGACCAGAGTATCATTTCCGTCAGCACCTGTTGCTATATGGTTAAGAATGTCTACAACAACACCCCCGGTTGCATCTGCGTATGAAACGAAGTCAATGTCTGTGCCGGAAGTTCCGCCGTCGAGGTAGTCATTTCCACGACCCCCGTTGAGCATATCTTCACCTGCTCCACCGTATAGAGTGTCGTTTCCGTCTTTCCCGTAAAGTTCGTCATCCCCTCCAAGGCCATAAATAATGTCAACGCCTGATGTACCTGTGAGGACGTTTGCATTATCATCTCCCGTGATAACATGAGTATCAGCACCTTCATTGGAGCTGTGAGTCTGACCTGTTTCTGTTTTTCTTTCTACTGGGTCAACAGGATCAAGCAGTGGATCCTGCACAGGCTCAGTGTATGGTTCTGGTGAATGGGGAGAAGTTGGCTCTGATGGAGGTTGTTCATGACCTGCCATTGCCATCATAGTCAGAATGACTGGAGCCCCTGTTTCCTGTCCGGGCAGCACCCCATTAGAACTGAGCAGCCCGCCTTCGCCTCCATCTGGAGTACCCTCTTGCTGGGGGCCGTCTCCATCATGATTCTGCGGGTCATCAGTCTGATCGTCCGGGGCGTCTTCGCCGTTATTGTTATGCTCGTCGTTAATTTCCTGTTCCTGCCTGATATTCTCGGGGGCTATTTCGCGGAATGTATTTAATTCCTGTAAAGACAAAGGGCGGACCGCGCTAAGTGCGCCGGATGCTGAAACGTCTACTATACCTTGCGGCTGTGCTATTTGGCGAATTGCGCCTGTGATATTACTTTGAACAATTAAAGCCTTTCCACTGTGAATTTCTTCAACTCCGTGTTTTTCACTCTGCCCGGGAATTACTTCATGAACTGTAATGGTGCCGCGAATACCTATTGTGGCAAGTGGAGATCCTACTTTAAATCTTTCCGGGTTTTGCTCGGCAATTTTTCCTGTGACTACGCGAAATGTTCCTTCGGTGATTTTTACTAACAGTTCTGAAGCAGAGCTGTCACTTGGGTCGTATGCGTAATCATCTAGAGTTATGCGGGAATTTGAACCTTGTGATAAAAGAGTGTCATCAATGAACCTTATTTCAACATTTCCAGCAGGCCCGGTGACGAGGTCCTCGCCTTCATATATATGACTTCCTGCTTCAAGCACGCGTGAACCTGCTTCAGATTCGGCATATGCTTGTCCTGTTAGTCCGGTAACTACACCTATTTCGCTTGCGGATGGTTGAAGATCTGGCATTGTTGTTCCAATTAAGCGGTTAAATTCGTTGATTTTTGGTTTAAAGATTAAACACTAGCAATATATCAGTTTTAATAAAATATGTCATTTTTAAATAAATTTTAATTATTACTGCAAGATAGTATATAAATATAATGATTTTTTTTATTACTTGAAGACGCTTATGGCTGATTTGAATTTAATTCATTCGTAATTGCTTGTGCGATGTTACTTGTCTTAGAACGTAAATATAGTGTAGTGTTCTACTACCAATTAAATGTTATTTGTGCTGCTACGCCGGAGGAAGCAATGGGATTTTTGAAAAAAAGTGCATCGCCAAATGGAAAATCTTCTGTATGGCTCAGAATTGCAATTCCCACCGTTGTTTCTCTTCTGTTGTTCAGTTTTGTTTTGTTTTTTGTGCAGATGCCTGCAGTAGAAGAAGCGATGCTTTCGCAGAAAAAGGCTTCTTTAAAGCACATGACTCAGGTTGCAATAAGTTTGCTTGATCACATCCGCACTCAGGAAAAAGATGGTTTAATTACAGCCGAAGAGGCTAGAAAAAAGGGAACAGATATACTCCAGTCTTTACGCTTCGGCCCTGATAATAAGGACTATTTTTGGGTGATGGATTACTCTCCGCGAATGATCATGCATCCATACCGTCCGGAAATGAACGGGAAAGAATTGACTGATTATGTTGATTTACAGGGAAAGCATCTTTTCAGAGAAATGGCAAATGCGACTGAAACTACTGGTGAGGGGTTCGTTAATTACTATTGGCAGTGGAAAGATAAACCCGGCACAATTGCACCGAAGCTTTCATTTGTAAAAAAGTACGATCCTTGGCAGTGGATTATAGGTACCGGACTATATTTGGATGATGTTGAAGCAGAGGTCGCAACCCAGAATAGACAACTTATTATGATGACTATTGGTATATTCGGTATACTTTTGCTGCTCTCAATATATTCGATAGTTCAAAGCAGAGAAGCAGGGAAGAAGCTTCAAGAAAGTGAAAATCTTTTTAAAGGCGTTTTCAACAACAGTTTTCAACTCATTGGCGTGCTTAGCTCAGAAGGTGTTCTATTAAAGGCAAACCGGACAGCCTTGAATGTTGTCGGATTAAGTGAAGATGACATTATAGGCAGTTATTGCTGGGATGCACCTTGGTGGAATTATTCTTCTGATGTGCAGGCGCATATGAAAGAGATGGTAAAAAAAGCCTCTCATGGCGAAGCCTGTAGAGATACAGCTATTCATTTAGATACGGATGGAAATACGCTTACTATTGATCTATCTGTTAAACCGGTTTTGGGTGTAAATGGAAAAGTCAATTTTATCATACTTGAAGGGCGTGATATTTCAGCACTGAAAGAAGCTGAGAAGCAACTTGCCATAAGCGAGGCCATGTTCAGGGGCGTTTTTGACCAGTCTTTGCATTTTATGGGAGTAATTTCTGCCGATGGAAACCTCATAGAGGTTAACAAAGCCGCTCTCAATATTATCAGTTCCTCCGGTGCAGGCGTTATAGGTAAACCGTTTTGGGAAGGGCCGTGGTGGCAGAACTCGAAGGACTTGATTCCAATGGTGAAAGATGCTGTTAAGCGTGCAGCCGAGGGCCAGACTATTCGTAGGCAGGCTATTACACATCCTTCGCCGTCTGGATTTATTTATGTGGATTTTTCATTGCATCCTGCATTCGGGCCTGACGGTAAACTGCTTTTCCTTATTGCGGAAGGAAGAGATATTACCGAGCTCAAAATGGTTCAGGATCAATTAAAATCTTTAAATGAAGAGCTTGAGGTAAAAGTTGAAGAGCGAACTAAAGAACTGAGTGATTCTGTTAACCGTCTTGAAAGTGCTCAAAATCAATTGATTCAATCAGAAAAAATGGCTGCACTCGGTGATCTTGTCGCAGGAGTCGCACATGAAATCAACACTCCTATAGGCATTAGTGTGACAAGTATCAGTTATATGGAAGAAAAGCTTAGGGAAATTGTTGAGAAAGTTAAAAATGGAGAGCTTCGTAAATCTGATCTTGATAAGTTTATAGCAATTGCTGTGGAAGCTACAAAGTCCAGTATGCTTAATCTGCACAGGGCTGCTGAACTGATAGGAAATTTTAAGCAGGTTGCTGTTGATCAAACTTCCGGCCAAAAGCGCAAAATAAATTTACATGAATATCTTGATGAAATATTACTGAGTCTTCGTTCAAAATATAAGAGAACGCAGCACAAAATAACTATTACCTGTCCCGATGATCTTTTTCTTGATACCTGGCCCGGTGCATTCATGCAGATATTTTCAAATTTAATTATTAATTCGCTGCTGCATGGTTTTGACGGCGTGGAGGCAGGAAATATTGTTATAAGGGCTGAAGTGAATGATGAAAATCTTGTGCTGCACTATAGTGACGACGGTAACGGTATGGCAGAAGAAAACGTTTCCAAAATATTTGAACCGTTTTTTACTACCCGCAGAGGAAGCGGCGGAACAGGGCTTGGTATGAACATTGTTTATAGTCTTGTTACCAGTCGCCTTGGAGGTTCAATCAGTTGTACCAGCGGTCCCGGCCAAGGGACTGCTTTTATCATCAAATTGCCGCTGAACATTATAGAAGTGTAATATTGATAGTTATCCACTCTTGACGGTTCGTTATTCGTAAATATCTTTTGCATACCGTGCTTGGTAAGCCCGGTTTTTGCTGCTTGTTATAAAACTAATCCGAAAAACCGGATAAGCGTTGTTTATTGTGATATTTATTTGCTAAAAATCAGGAGGCTTTTCCCTATATGACCAGTCAGATTAAAACTTTTTTTCTTCTCGCCGCGCTAACCTCGATTATTCTTTTTCTAGGCGGCATGATGGGCGGGCGTACCGGTTTGATTATTGCTTTCGGTTTAGCTGTTTTTATGAATGTCGGCAGTTATTGGTATTCGGATAAAATTGTACTTAAAATGTACAAGGCAAGGCAGCTTTCAAGAAATGATGCTCCGCAAGTTTTTGCAATGGTTGAAGAACTAGCTGCCAATGCAGGTATCCCGGCTCCGAGATTATTTCTAGTTGATCAGGATTCACCTAATGCGTTTGCCACCGGTAGAAATCCTGAAAATGCGGTTGTTGCTGTAACCAGCGGAATAATGCGTGTTCTTACACCTGAAGAATTGCGCGGGGTGCTTGCTCATGAAATCGGACATATTACAAATCATGATATTCTTATTCAGTCTGTTGCAGCTGTGCTTGCGGGAGCAATCATGATGGTTGCCAGTATGTTGAAATGGGGAGCTCTTTTCGGCTTCGGCGGCAGGGACGAAGACGGTCCCAGTCCGCTTGTAGTCATCGGGCTTGCTATTATAGCTCCTATTGCCGCAACTGTAATCCAGATGGCTATTTCACGCTCCAGAGAATACCTTGCCGACGCAACAGGTGCCAGAATTTCTCATTCTCCTAAATCCTTGGCTTCTGCCTTGTATAAGCTTGATGCTGCAGCTCGCAACATCCCTATGGATGCCAACCCTGCTACTGAGAATATGTTTATTATCAATCCGTTTAACGGAGCAAGCATGTCTAAATGGTTTAGTACGCATCCTTCCACTGAAGAACGTATCGCTAAGTTGATGGAAATGGACCGTAATCTTTAGTTTTACGAAAGCTATGAAGCATGTTCACAATAAATTAATTGTAACCTTTTTTGCTATAGTTGCTCTGGCCCATTTAGGTTTTATAACTGGAAATGGACATTGTGAGAACTTGCGGCTTACTCCTGTGGTCCGCGCTGTGCAGAAAACTTCCCCTGCTGTTGTAAACATAACTGTTGCACGGATTGTTGAACGTGGAGTTTCTCCATTTGCCCAGTTCTTTAAAAATGACCCTTTTGATATGTTTCTTGAAGGAGGGGTTGGCGGGCCGACTCGCAAGTTCAGGGCATTAAGTACCGGGTCAGGCGTGATCATTAACGGACCGAGAGGGCTTGTGCTTACTAACGCGCATGTTCTAGCCGGAGGAAGTGATATTACGGTCAGGCTGATTAACGGCGACGAATTTAAGGCTGAAATTATCGGTTCTGATGCAGATTTTGATCTGGCTGTGTTGAAAATAAAAGGTGCCAACGGTTTGCCTCAGGTTCAGATGGGCGATTCTTCCGACATTTACATAGGGGAAACGGTTATCGCAATCGGTAATCCCTTCGGCTATACGCACACAGTTACAACAGGAGTTGTTTCTGCTCTTAAGCGTACGGTTAAATCAGAAGACGGAGCTTTCACTGATTTTATACAAACCGATGCCGCAATTAATCCGGGTAACAGCGGCGGGCCGTTACTGAATATTCTCGGTGAACTTATCGGTATTAATACTGCGATGCAGGCCCATGCAGAAGGCATCGGATTTGCCATCCCGATTAACAGGGCTAAACGAGTGGTAGAGGAACTTCTTGCTTCCGGGAAAGTTTCTCCTGTCTGGCTTGGACTGAGCGGGCAGGACTTAGATCAGAGTTCCGCAAATTATTTCGGACTGGCTCGTGTTCACGGACTGCTTGTCAGTGAAGTTTATCGAGGTATGCCTGCCGCGCAGGCTGGGCTTGCTTCCGGTGATGTTATTTTAGCCGTGAACGGTATAGAGGTTGAAGATAAGGATGCTTATATATCATTATTGCGGGCGCAGACTCACAGTGATGATGTTGTTCTGGATGTTTTGCACAGAGGCAGGAAAGAAAAAATTAAAGTTCGCCCAACGTCTCTTGATCCGCAACAGCTTGAAAATTTCGCATGGTCAAAGTGGGGCATAAAAATAGGAAAAGACAGCCGGGGTAACGGCGTACTTGTTTCTGCCGTGCAAAAGGACAGTCCTGCCGCAAAGCTCGGCCTCCAGCCCGGGGATAAAATCCATCAGATAGGGAATAGACGTCTTAAAATACCACAGGATTTTCTTGATTCATTCTTGCGCTATCGTTTAAACCGTAAGGTTTTGATGGAAGTTCAGCGTGGCAGAAATTTTTACCACGTGAAGCTTAATTCGTAACCTGTGCGTCAATATTCTAATAAGCGTTCTGAGTATATGTCTTAAGTTTTGTGTAAATAGGTCCTGACGGTGTCAGTTCACTTTGATACAAAACTAATTCAGTTATTGTACATTCAGGAAGAGAAATCAGGCTGATTTTTCTCGCGAGCTCTATCCAATTGTCTTTTGCCTGTTTTTTTATTCTGCCTAAGGTCAGGTGAGCGTGATATGGTTTGGTGTTTTTGTCGAACCCAAGGTGTGCAAGGTTATTGTCCACTGCTGTGGCTGTATCGCATATCTCTTTGGAACCTTTAGTTAAGCCGATCCAGATAGTGCGCGGTTTTAACTGATCAGGGAAAAAACCACCCGGACCTGCGCCGACTTCAAACGACTTAAACGGAATCAGCTTTAAAACTGAATCGATTAATGGAATATCCGCTTCTGATATGTCTCCGAGAAATTTCAGAGTGAAGTGCATATTTACAGGTTTTACCCATGCTACTTTGGACTGCAAGTTGTGATTTAACATTTCCGCTTTGTCAAAAAGAGCTTTTTCCCATTCCTTAGGAACGGGATGTGCAATAAATGTTCGTATTTTTTGCATGTTATTACAACCTGTTGATAATGTTATGATCAGGGTGTGGAAAAAGTGAATAGGAATTTCAGCATTCCAAACACAATATCATCATTACCATTATTTGCCAAAGGGTTCGATACATAAGTCAAATCCGGTACGATGGAAAAGTTATTGTTTATTTTAATCTGGTAGAAACTTTCGTAATGAAATTCTATATCATTGTTTATAGTATGCTTATTTCCTTGCACTCCGCCTGCTGCAACTCCCCATACATCGCCGTCTCTGCCGGCAATCGGTCCTTTCCAGTTGGTACCTGCCGACCAACTCCAGGTAATGTTGTTAACTGCGCTGTTAGCTTTTCCCACTCTAGCGAATACTCCGAAATCTTTGGTTAGATCCTGATCCATGTTGAAAGCAATCGCCCAGTTGGCTGAGTCTCCGTTTCCATCAATACGCGGCTGTTTATAAGTGTTTGTCCAGCCGAAGAAGCGGTAGTTGCCTTGAAGGTCTCCAAACGTGGGGGAGTAGGTAAACTGCCCTCCAAAGAAAGGATCGTCAGTTAAACCGTCAAATCCCTGTTTATGTTCATCAGTAGGCAAGGCTGATTTTGTCGAGGATTGTGCGAGGGCAGTAAATCTGAGTTCTTTAACCGGGCTGTACCCGGCAGCGATAATCGGGTGGTTTTCATCAATGGAATCGAATATCGGGTCGTTGTTAAAGATAGTGTTTGTAAACTGGAGGCGTGCATTTCCGGCAAAGCGGTTGTCGTCAAGAAAAGACTCAGGATCACTCCAGCCAAGGGTTACAAAGATTTTTTTGTCAGCGAAATGCTGTGTGTAAAGAACATCTGAAATAGAAACCTGCCCACCCGCTGTTGTCCGGGTGTAAAGCGAGTTTAAAGGTGTGGCTACCATACCACGGCTTGAAGGGTTGCTGCCTGTATCCGACTGTCCTCCTTGCAACTGTATGAAAAGTTGTCCTTCTTCAATGGGCTGCCAATTTAATCTTAAGCGGGCTTTATATGCTCCGTAATTTCGCCCTTCCTTTTTGTCTCCTGCTATTCTTGAATCTGTATAACCCTGCCAGTAAGCAAGTACGTCTCCGTCTATGGTTAGCGGTCCTGTTGCATTTTGGACTTTGTCCCATGACTCTCGAAAGTCCTCCATGAAGCCTGTTTGCCGTGGCTCCGCCTGACCATGCAGGTTGAGGTGGTTATGCAGGCTGTTAGAAGTGTAAGCCAGACAGGTTCCGGGTATGAGCAGGAATAGGAGCAGTAAGGATGAGAATCTGATCATTGAAAGCCCTCAGTTTAGCTTTGCTTGAGTATTTCTAAAAGGTGTTCCAGAATTTTATGAAGGCTCTGCTGTTTAACACTCATGCGGTCACCGGAGAAAAGAAATTTCTTTGAATAAGTAGTTCCGTTAACATGCCAGCCCATCCATACTGTTCCGACAGGTTTTTCCGGACTTCCGCCGGTAGGTCCGGCAACACCTGAAAGGGATAAACCTATATCAGTTCCGATTGCTCTGCATACTCCTTCGGCCATAGCCCTGACAGTTTGTTCGCTGACAGCTCCATGTTCTTTTATGATTGCTTCGGGAACGTTTAGAAGGGACATTTTTACTTCATTTGAGTACGCGACAATTGCACCTGAAAACCATGCCGAGCTTCCTGAAAAGTCGGTAAGAGTGGCTGAAACCAGCCCTCCGGTACATGATTCGGCCGTTGCCATAGTCCATTTTTTGTCAACAAGAATATTTGCGATCTGGGGTACGATATTTTTCATGTAAGGAACTTATACTTATTTTGATGATATTTGAAGGTGTAAAGAGTACAAGCCGGTTTTTATTTCAGTGTTCAACGGGTTTATGAAATCATATTTATCTGAAATTTTTTGGAAAGTTCCGTCGTGTTTCATTTCTTGAAGAGTTTTAACTATCTGAGGTATCAAACGTGCATGCTTTTTGTGTACGTAAATGTATGAATTATTGACGGCTATAGGGGGTGACAGCGGGTACACATCGGTTATTCCCAGCTTTTTAAGACAGGCCTCACCTGGAGCCCGTCCGAAAACGCCAATATCAGCTCGTCCTCGTTCCAAAAATAAAAATAGATTCTCTTCGCTTTTAAGTCTGGTTGCGGACTTTGCGTTGCTAAGCTTTTGGTCACATATTTTCCAACCTTTAATCCAAGCGACGCGGTAAGGAAGTAAACTTTCCCATCCATCTATTTTGATCTTTTTACTGCGGGAGAAGGCTACGAATATGAGTGCGCTTAAAGGCTCCGGGACCATGATTAAATTCGGGTAGTCCTTAGAAATTCCCTCAATGCGCATAAAGTTTCCGTCCTGTATGCCTGCATTTGCATTATAGAGAGAGCGTTCAGACGGCATTGCGATAATATTTATTTCTATGCCCATGCGCGCAAAACATGTTTTAACAATTTCATTCATTGACTTATATCTATTAAAGTTTTTGTCATCCCCTGTAGTAAAAGTCATGGATCTATGTTCTGCATTTGCAACCGGAACGGCCAGAAGGCAGTTTAAAATTATCATTATAGCTATATAACGCATAAATTTATTCCTGATTTAGATCTGAGTTATGCCGATGTGCTTAAAGAATATACTTTAATCATAATTAAAATTTAATTCTGCCGACCTGTTTTCGAAAAATATTGGTAAACTTGCCAGAGAAAGTGATAGGGCATAGTTAACTTATAATGCTAAATGATACTTTGATTTATAAATTTTATCAATCTGGGTTTACTTTTTTAAGGGTCTAAAAAAAATAAATGAAATTTAAAAAATATATACATTTTGTCTGGCAAAAACATCAGCACCATTGGAACTGGATACTGGGAAATCTCGGGTTTGGCGTATTGCTGATGGCTTTGTGGAATCGTTCTATTTTTATGTTTTTAATCTCATTTTGCGGTTTAGGCGGATCGCTTATGGAACTTCCTGATCCTACGCCTCCTTTTACTAAAATAGAAAAAATTCTTGAAAGCGAAAGAGGCTGGCTTGCTAAACCATGGCGATGGAAAAAGAGATTTCAGCTCTTAGGGATGGTTGTCAGTTTGATTTTTGTATTGGTTGCCTGCTGGGCCGGAAGTCTTGTATCATTACTTCTGTTCGTCGGGCTTTGTGTTAATGTATGGTGTGTTCATGACAATAAACTTATGGGTATTGATGACTTGTAATTCAGGTTTTGTCATTGATGTTTGAAAAATCCCCTTTATTACTGCGCTGACATTGGTTACAGCAAAGGCAATGCCCGATACGGGGAGAATATGAGGAGAATTAAATGCTCGATTTAAAATTTGTTCGTAGTAATTTGGATGTTGTCCGCGAAAGTTTGAAAAATAGGAATTCCAAGCTGAACGTTGACGAGTTCAGTGAACTTGATGATCGCCGCAGAGAGCTTATTCAGGAAGTTGAAGTTCTGAAAGCCGAGCGTAATTCCACTTCCGCTGATGTAGCCAAGCTTAAACGCGAAGGCGGTAGTACTGACGAAATTATTGCCCGCATGGGTGAACTTTCCGGCAGAATCAAAGCTCTTGATGAAGATTTAAAAGATATTGAAGCCTCTGAAAATAATTGGCTTGTATCTGTTCCGAATATTCCTGATGAATCCGTTCCTGTCGGCGCTACTGAAGATGATAACCCTGTCATCAGAGTGTGGGGCGAAAAGCCTGTGTTCGATTTTGAACCGCGCGAGCATTGGGACCTTGCCGTTGAGCTCGGCGGAGTTGATTTCGAACGAGCTGCAAAGCTTACAGGAGCACGTTTTGCCGTGCTGCGTAAATGGGGCGCAAGGCTTGAAAGAGCTTTGACTTCTTTTATGGTCGATATTCAGACCATGGAACACGGCTATACTGAAATTATTCCCCCATATATAGTCAACCGTGATTCTCTTTACGGTACAGGTCAGCTTCCTAAATTTGCAGAGGATCTGTTTAAGCTTGAGAATTCAGACTACTTCTTGATTCCTACAGCGGAAGTTCCGCTGACAAATTTGCACAGGGATGAAATTTTGGACGAAGAGGATCTTTCCGTCACCTACTGTGCACCTACTCCTTGCTTCAGATCAGAAGCAGGATCTTACGGTAAAGACACAAAAGGACTTATTCGGCAGCACCAGTTCCATAAGGTCGAAATGGTTCGCTTTGCCCATCCCGATAAATCCTTTGAAGATCTTGAACTTATGACCTCTCACGCAGAAGAAATTCTTAAGCGTCTTAATCTACATTACAGAGTAATTACCCTCTGTACCGGAGATATCGGATTTGGTGCAAAGAAAACCTACGACCTTGAAGTCTGGCTTCCCGGTCAGGATAAGTTTCGTGAGATTTCTTCCTGCTCAAACTGCGGTGACTTTCAGGCTCGCAGAGCTAATATTAAATTTAAATCAAAAGATTCCAAAAAAGCACAGTTTGTTCATACCCTCAACGGGTCAGGACTTGCTGTCGGACGTACTTTTGTTGCAGTAGTTGAAAACTACCAGCAGAAAGACGGAACTATTTTGATACCTGACGCTTTGAAGCCTTACATGGGCGGTCTTGAAGTAATTAAGCCTGAATAGAAATATTTTATCAGTTTTTGATTGTAAAAAAGTCCCTCTTCTTTTTTAGAAGAGGGACTTTTTTAATGGTTTCAACTGTAACGAAATCTTGACACTTCTGTGACGAAATTAATTGTGAATTCTGTTCTAGAAGCATGAGTTTCTAAATTCTTAATTAATTCATGGAGTGAGAATGAGAATTTTTAGTCTGTTATCAATTTTATCTGTGTTGTTTATCTGTTCTGTTGCATCTGCAGGTAATAGTAAAATAGTGGTTTATACATCACAGCTTGAGCAGGATGCCCAGCAGACTGTTGAGGCTTTTAAAAAAGCAAATCCTGGGATTGATGTAGAATGGACACGCACAGGAACGAGTGCGCTGATGAATAAACTTCGCGCTGAATTTACAGCAGAAGCTCCTCGTCCTGACGTGTTGCTGATTGCTGACATGGTTACGATGGAAGGGCTTAAAAAAGAAGGCCGCCTGCTTGCTTATAAGAATGCACCTGTGAAAGGTTATGACAAAGAGTTGTATGATAAAGACGGTAATTATTTCAGTACAAAAATTATCAGTACCGGAATAGTCTATAATGAAAAAGCCCCATTCAAGCCGAAATCCATTAAAGATCTGCTTCGTTCGGAAGCAAAAAATTTAGTAATTATGCCGAGTCCTTTGTACTCCGGAGCTGCAGCAATTCACATGCATACTATAACTCAAAATCCTGATTTGGGTTGGAAGCTTTATGAGAGACTTGCCGCAAACGGAGCCGTAACCAGTAAAGGGAACGGTGGAACGTTCAAGGCCGTAGCCAGTGGTGAAAAGCTTTACGGGTTTGTTATCGATTACTTACCTATCCGCAATAAGCTGAAAGGATCACCCGTAACATTTATTATTCCTGAAGAAGGGGCCAGCGCGGTAACTGAACCTGTTGCAATTCTTTCGACTGCGAACAATCCTGAAGGAGCAAAGAAATTTGTTGATTTTCTCCTTTCTGATAAAGGGCAGAACCTTGCTTCTAAACAAGGATTCATGCCTGCCAAAAAAGGAATAACTCCTCCGGAAGGTTTTCCGGAAAAGATTAAACTCATGCCTCTTGATACAGGTAAAGCTCTTGCAAATGATAAAAACAGTAAAAAGAAATTCGCGAAAGTTTTCGGCGGTTAAGTCATGAAATTAAGTAGTATTGCCCGGTCCGGAATAATTCCGGCCCGGGGGAACGGGCTTAGTCTGTTTATTCCTGTCATTTTAGCTGTATGCATTCTTTCGCTTATGCCTACAGTCCGCCTTTTGATCGAAGGAGTTGCTCCTGACGGTGTATGGGGGCTTGGTATTCTGCGTGAAATTATAGGTGAACAAAGTACGTGGACAGCTTTAAAGCACACCATGTTTGTCGGGCTTAGCGCAACACTTCTTGCTACATTCGTAGGGTGTGCAATGGGGCTTCTTATAGGCTTAACCGATATAAGACTCAGGAAGACTCTAACTTTTTGCTTTATGGTGCCCATGATGATTCCACCGCAGATTACAGCTCTTTCGTGGATACAGCTCTTCGGTCCATCCAGTGCTTTGCTCAATATGCTTGGAATAGCTCCGGCTCCCGGCACCCCGCATCCCATGTATTCTGCGTGGGGGATAGCCCTTCTTCTTGGTATTCAGCAGGCTCCGTTGGTATTTCTTTCTCTTAAATCAGGTCTCGCCGCTATGCCGCGTGAAATGGTGGAAGCTGCCCGTACATGCGGAGCCGGAAAAACGAGAGTGCTTTTGGATATTGTTCTGCCGCTTATGACTCCGGCGTTAACCGTAGGAATGGCTCTGGCATTCGTATCATGCATCGGGAATTTCGGGATACCTGCGATGCTTGGAATTCCTGCCGGATACACTGTTTTGACAACTTTAATCTATCAAAAGCTCGCGAATTTCGGTCCTGACGTTATTGCAGAGGCGGCCTCTTTATCTATCTTAGTCAGCCTTTTGGCTTTGTTTGGAGTTCTTTTACAATCTTATGTGCTTTCCCGTAAAGATTTCAGGTTGGTCGGAGCCCCGTCTGAATCTTTAAAATATAAGCTCGGTAAAAAAAAATGGATTGCTGAAAGCGGATGTTGGATTGTTATTATTCTAATTCTGGTTGTTCCGGTTGCCGCATTATTTATTTCATCGTTAATTCCTTCGTATGGAGTGGTCCTTTCTGCAAAAACAATGACTTTTGCTAATTATATAAGCGTCCTTTTTAAACATGATGCAACGATACGAGCTTTTATCAACAGCTTTGCCCTCGCAGGTGGAGCTTCACTTATTCTATGTCTTATCGGGATTCCCGTTGGGTACTTCATGGTCTGGCAGCGCAATTCATTATTGCGTTTTTTAAGCCCGTTGATTGAACTCCCCTATGCTTTGCCGGGAGTTGTCCTTTCGATCGGGTGCATCCTATTATTTATTAAGCCGCTTCCTGTTATCGGTATCAGTATTTACGGCACAATCTGGATAATTCTTATTGCCTATTTAGCCCGATTTTTGGCTATGGGTTTACGCCCTATTGTCGGCGGATTTTTGCAGACAGATGTCGCTATGGAAGAGGCTGCACGGATGTGCGGAGCAGGTTTTGCCCGCAGGATGTACGATATTGTTTTGCCTTTAATTATGCCTGCCGCTGCAACAGGTGGTTTATTTGTTTTTTTGGCCGCTTTCAATGAGCTTACCGTTTCGGTTCTGCTTTGGAGTTCAGGTTCAGAAACTTTGGGTGTTGTAATTTATAATATGGATGACAGCGGCAATTCTGTTCTTTCTTCTTCTGTTTCTATTTTAGTCATACTTGCTGTTATTGCACTTATGCTTGTGCTTTCTGCTATAGGGCGAAAAGCTCCGAAAGGTTCTATCCCGTGGCAGTGCTGATCAATATAAAAGTAAATCCGTCTAAATTACGGAGTAAGGTCTATAGGTAATTGTTATGGCTGAAGTTGTTTTGAAGGATGTTGTGAAAACCTATGGAGAAACTGTTGCTGTAGATTCTGTCTCTCTAACAGTAAAAAACGGTGAACTTCTTGCTTTGTTAGGTGCTTCCGGTTGCGGTAAAACTACCATACTGCGTATTTTAGCAGGATTTGAGGAAATAGATTCCGGATCAGTCTGTGCCGGGGAAAAGGTTTTTTCTTCCGGTTCTGTTCACGTGAGCGCAGAAAATCGCAATGTAGGAGTAGTTTTTCAGTCGTATGCGCTTTGGCCGCATATGACAGTTGCAGAAAATGTTGAGTATCCTTTGAAAGTCGACGGAATTAAGAATGGTAATCGAAAATTAAGGGTGGACGAAGCTCTTGAAACCGTCGGGCTTTCGGGGCGTGGTGAGTGTCGTCCGGCGGAGCTGTCCGGCGGACAGAGGCAGAGAGTTGCACTCGCAAGATGTTTAGTTATGAAGCCGGACGTCGTTTTGCTTGATGAGCCTCTGGCAAATCTTGATGTCCACTTACGCGAATCAATGCTGCATGAATTTAAAGAATTTCATGCCCAAACTGAAGCTACTATGGTTTTTGTCACGCATGACCAGTCAGAAGCAATGGCTATCGCCGATAGAATTGCTGTAATGGATAGTGGCAGACTTTTGCAGGTTTCGTCACCTTGTGAATTATATGAATGTCCGGCCACAGTACAGGTTGCACGTTTCATCGGGCGTGGAAGTGTTATACCTGTGAATGTCACCGCTTGCGCAGACGGCAAATGTGAAATTGAACTTGAGGGATATCACGCTAAGGTCAGGTGTCCGGCAGATACAGCGACAGGGGAATGTTTATGCGCCTTTAAAGGAGAATGGCTGAACTTGGACAATGACGGGCTGCGGTGCTCTGTTGTGCGTAGTGTTTACAGAGGCGGGCAGACTGCGCTGGAGCTCCGTATTTGTTCTTTGCCTGATAATTGTGATGTTGTTAGATTAAATATATCCGGTTACAAAAAGATGAGCCCCGGGGAAACGGTCTGTGTTACTATTGCCGACGGATGGATTTTACCGCTACATTCTCAATAATTACAGATCCAGCCCTGCTTTCTTATAATCATTAAGTTTGTTGCGCAGCGTGCGTACTGAAATCCCGAGCAGGTCCGCAGCCTTTGTTCTGTTGCCGCTGGTCTGGTCCAAACTCCGTATTATGAGCTGTTTTTCCATTTCTGAAATTGTCAAAACTCCTGAGCGCGCGGCTGATTCAGAGCTGAGTTGTGTATTCGCAGTATGGCCGGATTCCGGTGAAGTTCCACTTAGTTCTGAAGATTCGGATATCGGCTGGAATGATTCTTCAGGCATCCATGCATCAGGGTCATTAAGAAAATGTTTTGAACCGATCGGTCCAGCGCCGGCAAGCAGTACAGCTCTTTCCATAAGGTTTTGCAGTTCACGTACATTGCCCGGCCATTCGTAGCCAAGGAGCCACTGTCTGGCTTCATCTGAGAAAGCAAGTAGGTTAAGTCCGTACTCACGGCAGTATTTTTCAACAAAAAAGTTGGCAAGCAGCATAATATCATCGCCGCGCTGAGCAAGTGCCGGAAGTTTTAACGGAATAACATTGAGCCTATAAAAAAGGTCCTGACGGAAAGTTCCCTCTTTGACTGCGCTTTCAATATTGCGGTTGGTTGTGGCGAGTACCCTTACATCTACTTTTACTGTCTCAACTCCGCCTACCCGGTCTATTTCACCTTCTTGTAAAACTCGCAGCAGTTTTGCTTGAAGTCCCAGTTCCATTTCGGTGATTTCGTCTAGAAGTATTGTTCCGCCTGAAGCCAGTTCAAATTTACCGAGTTTGCGGCTTATAGCTCCGGTAAAGGAGCCTTTTTCGTGACCGAAAAGTTCAGATTCCAAAAGATGCTCTGGGAGGGCTGCACAGTTGATTGCGACAAATGCACGGTCGCTTCGATCTGAATGGTGATGTAAAAATCTGGCAAACATTTCTTTACCGGTACCGGATTCACCTGAAATAAGAACAGTAGCTTTTGATTTAGCAACCTGCTTGGCAAGGCTGAGGACCCGCTGCATTGCCGGGTGGTTGCCGATTACCTGATAGCGGCCCTGTGTTCCGTTGGTATTCTTATTTGCAGGAGCGGCTACTTCGTCAGGCAGCTGGATCGGATGCTTTTTGTCAGGGAGCATCAGTTTGATCTTTTCCCATGAAAGCGGCTCAAGCCAATAATCACGAGCACCCAGTTCTAAAAATTTCTGGGCTTCATCCGTTGAACCGTTGCGCGAAAAGATGATTACAGGGGGAAAATTTTCAATGTTAACCGCTTCTGCCAAAAGAGCCTGTGCAGAATATCCCTGCATGATCGGTCTTGTAAAAATCAGGCACGGGCTTGATTTTTTAATAAAGTTTATTGCGCCAGAGAGGTTGTCGGCAAGTCCGGCCTGAAACCCTGCTTCTTTTAGCGGGGAGAAGACTGAAGTAACTGACTGCGGTTCGGCTATGAATAGTAAAGTATTATCAGGCATGTCTGAACTCATATCTGTAACTGGCAACCTTTTCAACTCCATAATATTATAGATGGGAATAAAATTGCGTTAAAATGTCAGTTTTGAGACTTTCAATCGAACTAATGTACCATGTTACTTAAAAAAAGTACAACTGTCCTGCTTATTATCAGGGGTAATTTTAAATAAAGCGTAAAAAAATGTAATTAAATTTCTTTTTTCGAAATAAACAAATTTGTAAAAAACTGTGATTTTATGAAAAAGTTAGGCAGTATTTGATTATTCAGTATTTTTTTCGGCAAATAATTCCTTAAAGCATTATAAAGTGGTGTTGTAACTAAAAATAGCGAGGGGTTGCCGAAAATATTACCATTTGATAATTGCTCAATCTTCTTTCAAGAACAAAAAATAAACGGGTTTGTACAAAAGTGATAAAATTTAACAACGTTAATAAATATTATGGCGAATATCATGCTCTGCGTGATCTGAATATTCATATTAAACAGGGTGAAGTTGTTGTTGTATGCGGACCTTCAGGCTCTGGAAAGAGTACTATGATCCGCTGCATTAATCGTCTCGAACCCATTCAGGAAGGTCAGATAAATGTTGAAGGTGTTGATGTTAACGGACCTAGAGTAAACCTTCCTCTGCTTCGTGCTGAGATAGGATTTGTCTTTCAGTCCTTCAACTTATATCCGCATATGACAGTTTTGGAAAATATCATTTTAGCTCCGACCATGGTTCGTAATATGAAGCGTAAGGACGCAGTGGATCTTGCTATGGAGCTACTTTCAAAGGTTAATATTCCGGATAAAGCCAGTGATTACCCTTCACAGCTTTCCGGAGGACAGCAGCAGCGTGTGGCAATTGCCCGCGGCCTTGCCATGCGTCCTAATGTAATGCTGTTTGATGAGCCGACTTCTGCACTTGATCCTGAAATGATCAATGAAGTTCTGGATGTAATGAAAGCCCTTGCCCGTGAGGGGATGACCATGGTTTGTGTTACTCATGAAATGGGTTTTGCTCGTGAAGTTGCCGACAGAGTTCTATTTATGGATGAAGGCACTCTTATTGAACAGAATACTCCGGATGAATTTTTTAATAATCCCCAGCATGAACGTTCTAAACTGTTCCTGAGCAAAATCCTCTCCCATTAGCTGAAAGCGGTTACCTCATGTCGGGGAAATCGCTCTTTTTTTATTTTATATCTGGAGGAAAAATGAAAAGATTACTGACTTTGGCTCTTGCCGCCTCTCTGGTTTTGGCTTTCGCTGCTTCTGCTTTCGCAGGAGCAACCTATGATCAGGTTATGAAAGATAAAGTTGTCCGTGCTGGTATCATGACTGACTCTATTCCAGGTGCTTTCTACAATGAAAAGAAAGAATGGGTTGGGTTTGACGTTGATATCGCAAAGGCTATTGCAGAAAAACTCGGCCTTAAGCTTGAAATGGTTCCTGTTAACAACAAGACTCGTATCGGATTCCTGCAGCAGGGCCGTATCGACATGTCTCTTTCTAACATGACCCACAAACGCTCACGTGACAATTCAATCGACTTTTCTATTACCTACTTCTTTGACGGACAGAAAATGCTTGCTCCTAAAGGAAAGTTCAAAAGCCTTAAAGATTTCGTAGGCAAAAGAATTGCTACCATGCAGGGTACAACTTCTCAGATCAACGTAGTCAATGCTCTTAAAGCACTCGGCGACCCAGCTCCGAAAGTTATTTCTTTCCAGAAAGAATCAGAGTGTTTCCAGGCTTTGCAGATGGGTCGTGTTGACGCATGGTCAACTGACTCAACCATCCTGCTCGGCTACGCAGCACAGGTTCCGGGTAAATTTGAACTCGTAGGTGATTTCTTCTCCAACGAACCTTATGGTGTAGGTCTTCCTGAAAATGATTCCAAATGGCGTGATACTATCAACTTCACCCTGCAGGATATGTGGACAGACGGAACATACCAGAAGATTTACGATAAATGGTATGGCCCTGACACCAAGTACTACTTCCCTCTGACTGAAAAAATTGAATTGTGGCCTTAGCAGATACATAAATCTCACTTAATCGCGAGATCAGGCGGGGCCGAGACCTTTTATCGGTCCCGTCATTTTTTTAAAAATTGAATCAATGAGAAAATTCAGCAATGATTAATCGTTACCTTGAAAAAACTTGGGTGCAGTATCTGTGTCTAGCCACACTGACAGCTCTGCTGGTTTATTATTTCGGCTGGGTTTTTGACTTCGGCTATAAATTTGACTGGACTGTTCTTTATAAAAAAGATCCTTCGTATGGAACCGTGCTGGGGGACATGCTCCTCGCAGGGCTTGGCAAAACCATAACGATATCTCTCCTCAGTTCCGGAATCGCTTTGGGACTCGGGATTTTGTTCGGCTTAGGACGGTTGTCGCAGTTTAAGCCGGTAAATTGGTTCTCTTCTGCATATGTTGAGTTTTTCAGAAATACACCGCTTCTGATCCAACTTTTCTTTTGGTATTTTGCACTTCCTATGGGGCTGCCGGAAGGTGTGCGTAATGCTCTTTTTGATTATAACTATGAGATGGTTGCGGCGACGCTCGCACTTGGTATCTATACCAGCGCATTTATGGCTGAAGTTATCCGCGCGGGGATTCAGTCTATTCCCAAAGGTCTTCTGGAAGCTTCATATTCATCCGGCCTTTCTCCGTTCCAGACCCTGAGCAAGATTGTTCTGCCTCTGGCTTTCAGAGCGATTATTCCGCCGCTCGGCAGTGAATTCTTAAATAATATGAAGAACTCCTCACTGGCCATGGTTGTCGGTGTTTCCGAGCTTTGCTGGGCTTCGCAGCAAATTGAATCGCTCACCTTTAAAGGTTTTGAAGCCACAACCGCTGCAACAATTATATATCTTTCACTTTCGCTTATTATTGCCGGAATTTTGAATCTGGTGAATTTAAAGCTTCAGATTATTCCTAAAAAGAACAGAACAATCGGTCACACAATTGCTGATATCTTTTTCTGGCCTGTTCTTACCCCTCTCGCGGCTATTTCTGCCCTTTTAGGTTGCTGTTTCCGCAGAAAAACAGAAGGTTTTAATCTGACAAGTGCTCAGGCTGCCAGAAAGGCTTTCCTTGAAAAGGTTACGAAAATATTCACTTTGATCTGGAAAACTGTTTTTATTGCCTTCTTATTGTCAATAATTGTCATGGCCGGAATCGGCTTATCCAGATTTAATTTTCAGGTTATCTGGGATAATATCGGAACGCTCATTTATTGGAGATTTCCGAACGGCGGTCCTAATGAAATTTTATGGGGACTCGGAGGGCTGTCATTCTCTATTCTGATGTCTGTCATAGCAATTACGGCAAGTTTCTTTATCGGACTTGTTGTAGGAGTCGGCAGAACTTCCAAGAATAAGCTGTTTCTCATTCCCAGCACCCTTTACATTGAACTTATCCGCGGTAATCCTCTGATCATGGTTATCTTCTGGATTTATTTCTTTATTCCTATTTTGACCGGAGCATTTTTGAATGTTTTCTGGAGTGCTACCATTGCTCTGACTATTTTTACCGGAGCATATCTAGCGGAAATAGTTCGAAGCGGTATTCAGAATGTTCCTGCCGGACAGTTTGAAGCGGCCATGAGTACAGGAATGACTTATCTTCAGACCATGCGTAAAATTATTCTTCCGCAAGCCTTGAAGCAGATGCTTCCTGCTATTGTCGGACAGTTTATCGCTATCTTCAAAGACTCTTCACTTGCCTTTGTTATCGGCGTTCTTGAGCTGACATTTGTCGCTCAGGGACTCAATAACAGGCTCATGATTTATCCGTTTGAAATCTACACCACCGTTGCAGCATTATATTTTATATGTTGCTACATGATGAGCATCGTGGCAAGACGCCTTGAGCGGAAGTTGTCAACGGACACCTTCCGGTTGCAGATGTAATTGACTTCCTTCCCCGTGTGCGTGTTGTATACGGGGAGGGATTCTTAATTGAAGCGCCCGGAGAGTCTCATGTTCGGTAAGAGTGTTCCTGTTTTTTGTTATCACTCCGTCTGCGAAGAAGACGGTCATTCACCTGAAATCTTTGCGGCCCATCTTGATGCCATCATCGATATGGGATTTAAAACTATCAGCGCGAATCACCTGTACGACATTTGTCTGGGCAGGCGTAAGCTTGATGCAAAATATGTAGTTCTTACCTTTGACGATTGTCATATCAGCAATTGGCTGAACGTTGTTCCTATGCTCGAAGAGCGCGGGATGACCGGAGTTTTCTTTGCTGTTCGTGATTTTATAGGGCAGGGGGAGATTCGCTCGAAAGCTGATGTTCCCGCAATGCTGCCCATGCGTGAAGCTTTTATTAAAGCCTTATCCGAAAACGACACCTCACAATTTATGAATGAAGCTGAACTGAAGTCTCTTGTCCATGACAAGGGTATGGAAGTTTATGCTCACACCTGTCGTCATCAGGGATGTTTTAAAGATTTAAGATTTAGCGGTGATTATTCTACCGAATCCCATTGGTCTACATGGGGTATATATCGCAGATTTAATTCAAAGCTTCCTGTTTTTGATAATGGGAGCAGCTTCGCCTACAATGGTTTCTGGCCGGTCTTTCGTAAAGGACGCGTCTTTTTCAAAAGGCGTACAGATGAGGAAAGAAGACAATTCTGCCGTGAAGACTTCACCCGCTGTATGGAAAAGATTAAGGAAATTAACGGGGCAGAGCGTCAATTTCTCTGCTGGCCTTGGGGACATTTCGATTCCATTTCCTTAGAAGAAGCTGTTGCTTGCGGATTTGATGGAACTTTTACCTTGGAACGGTCCGCGAATATGTTCGGAACTGATCCTATGCGTATTCATCGCATTGGTGTCGGGTCCGGCAAGGATGCTGCGTGGATTCGTAAGCGTCTTTCAATATATTCACACGAAGCTGTTGCTGTAAGCTGTTTTAAATTTTTCACCAAAAAGAACGATATCGGTAAAGTTTTATATATTACTGATACGGAAAAGCTTTCCGGCGGTAGCAGGCAGCTTATCAACAGTGCTAAGGCCATGCGCTTGGCAGGTGTTGACGTTGTGGCCATGGTCCCGCCTGATTCCGGCCTTATTCCTGAACTGGAAGAAATCGGAGTAGAAGTTGTCGTTTTAGACAGTTTTAAAAATTTGTTTAAAGCTGCAGGATTTCTAGCGGATCTGATTAATGAAAAACAGGTAGATGTGGTTCATACCTATCACAACAGATCTGTTAAAATTGCGTGCCTTGCAAAAGGTCTGTCCTTGCTAGGCGGGAAGAAGTTTAAGCTCTTTTTCAACCGCGGCGTAATTTATAAGCCGAATCCGCTGGCTCCTCTATTTGCGCGGGTAGGTGACGGATATATCTGTAATTCCATTAAATGCCGCAATGTGCTTTTGAAGCATGGAGTTCCTGCTAAAAGGGCGCATGTTGTATATAATTCTTTTGTCGGAAGCGGACGCAAACCGCGTCGCGCTGTTGCAACTTCAGTTATTTATGTAGGTAATTCAGGACATGCAAAAGGGCCTGATGTCTTTATAAAAGCTGTTGAAAGTCTGCTTGCAAATGACCCGTGTGAGGGCGTCCGTTTCATAGCTGTAGGGTTGAATGATATTTCTGCTTATAAAGATATAGCGTCCCCTTCTACCCTTGAGCGTATCGAAAGTCCCGGTTATGTCAGTCACGATGAAACCGTGCGCTTACTTGCGACTTCCCACATTTACGTCATGAGTTCCCGTCAGGAATCAATGCCCAATACTCTTATCGAAGCTTTTGATGCAGGGCTTGCCGCGGTATGTACCGATGCCGGAGGGACTTCTGAACTGATTCGTGACGGGGTGAATGGTTTCATGTGTCCTGTTGAAGATGTTTGCGCTATTTCATCAGCGATTAAAAAGTTGATAGATGATGGAGAGCTCCGCAGAAACATGGGTAGACTCAATCTTAAAATTGTCAGAAATCTTATGAGTAATCCTGCTAAATCCCGCGCGCTGCTCGGTGTTTACAGCTCCTATACGAAGGATGAGCCAAAGATTACACCGCTTGAGATTGACGCATTCATGGAAGATTAGCTTCCATTTTCAGCCGTTTGATACTTTTTTGATGCGTGCTATATGTCTTTAAGATTATCATGTGGCAGTTCTAATCAAGTAAGGAGTGGCATCAGTAATGGAAGCATCCTCTATAGGGAATTATTGGTCTGAGATAGATAATTCAGTGCGGGCTAAGTTGCTTTTGGGTTCTGTAGGCGGCAAGCATTTATTAGAAACCGGAAAACGCTGTCTTGAATCAGATCCGCAACTTGCGGTTGAATTGCTGCTGGCAGCATATGCAGCCAATCCTCTAGACGGCAACAGTGCCCGTCAGCTTTTAAATATTGAAGCCCTTGTTTCGTTTTTTCCTACTTCTGTCGCAAAGTGTATTTCATTTGTCGTTGATAATTGGGTGCGTCCTGATAATCTTTCGTATTTTTTACGAATTATCTCCAAAAGAGATAATCTGAAAATACGGGCATATATTCTTTCCTGTATAGAGAAAGAACCGGAAAATTTATTTTGGATCCAGCAGGGGCTTATCTATGCCGGGGCTAATTCAGAATTTGATTTCGGCATAGAGTTGCTCTCCGCAAAACTCCGTCCTGAACTTCTTCCGGCTGTCAGCGGGGCCAAAGCTTTTTTTTATTTTATGTCAGGTAATAAGGCAGAAGCATTTAAGTCCCTTAATATTGCTTCTGAATCTTTCGGTCTTGAAAATTTCGCAAATTTAGCGGCTTCAATTGCGTTGGAGCTTGGTGACCGTGAGTCAGCCGTAAACATTCTTGCTGCTGCAGTTCAGGCTCAGCCGTGGAGAAGTTCAGAAACTTTACGGCTCTATGATTTAGTGCGGGGATTAGACAGCAAAAGAGTTCCACTGCCTGGAAAAGTTGCAATACTATTATATTCTTATAATAAATTTGAGGAACTGGATGCTACTCTCGGATCGTTGCATAGTTCTGAATTAGGTGATGCTGAAATTTTTGTGCTTGATAACGGTTCAAGTGATTCCACTGCCGAAGTTCTTGATCGCTGGAAGCTGAAGTTCGGGGACCGCATGGTCCGTATTGATTTACCTGTTAATGTCGGAGCAGCAGCTGCGCGGAACTGGCTGATGAATGAGCCGCAAGTCAAAGCCTGTGATTTTGCAATCTATCTTGACGATGATGTTGAAGTTCTGCCGGACTGGCTGTTGCGGCTTGGAGCTGCTGCTGAGGAATATCCTGATGCCGGAGCATGGGGCTGTAAGGTGGTGGATTACGTCTCCTCTGCGGTAATGCAGTCCGTGGATCTGCACCTGATTCAACCGTCCGGGGAAGAAGGTGACGGGCCGGAAGTTGATCTGACTAAAATTGCCCCGAATCCGTTTAAAGTCTCCGATCTTCATCATCAGGTGCTTGATAGCGGATATTTTGATTACATACGCCCTTGCGTGTCCGTAACAGGGTGCTGTCACATGTTCAGAACAGAGAAGCTTCTTGACAACGGAGGGTTTTCCCTGTTCCTTTCTCCGTCTCAATATGACGATATGGAGCACGATCTGCGAAACTGCCTCAAAGGTGAATTTGCAGTGTATCAAGGGTTTCTACGGATATTGCATCGGAAGAACACCGGCGCGGCAAGCCGCATTTCAGTTACGCAGGAAGGAAACGCTCTGGGTAATAAATATAAAATGCAGGCCATGCATCCGCGTAGTGAAATATTAAAAATTATGGCTGACGAAGAAAGGCTTCTTCAGCGCGACCTTGAGAAAAAGATTAAATATCTGGCAGAGAAAGGCATCTTTGAAAGCCGCTCTCCAAAATAGGATACGGAGGAATAATGTCTGAACAAGATCAAACCGAAGAATTTTTGAATAATCTGCCGGAACTCGAAGACGGCAAAACTTTTGCTTTTTCATGTCATCCCGGAATATCCTGTTTCAACGCATGCTGCGGCGATCTGAATCTTATGCTCACTCCGTATGATGTGCTCAGATTACGTAAGGAACTTGGATACGACAGCAAAAAATTTATTCATAACCACGCAGATATTACCCGTACACCGAACATCGGTTTCCCCATGACCAAGCTCCGCATGCTTGATAACTCAAAGCGCAGCTGTCCTTTTGTGCGCGATGAGGGCTGCTCTGTTTATAAGAACAGGCCCGGAGCATGCCGCACTTATCCGCTGGGCAGAGCTTCCAGAGTCGGTGAAGACGGCGAAATGATTGAGCAGTTTTTTATAGTACAGGAACGTCACTGCCGCGGTTTTGAAGAAGAAAAAGAATGGACCAGCGGTGAATGGCTAAAAGACCAGGGGCTTGAAGAGTACAACGAAGTTAATGACCGTTACATGCGTCTTATGACTCGCGCCCGCAAGGCAGGAGTTGTTCTTGACGAAAGAAAGCTGAATATGGTTTTCCTTGCTCTGTATCAGGTGGATAACTTTACTAAATTTATTAAAGATATGAATGTCTTTGCGAGACTTGAAGTTTCTGACGAAAGACAGGCAGCTATTCTCAGCGATGAAGAAGAGTGTCTGAACTTTGCCCTCGACTGGGTGGAACTTATTGTTCTTGGATCTTCTGAGAATTTATCACCTAAAAAGTAGTCATAAAGTAGAAATTATCGGAGAGATGGATTTGCCTGAAAAATTAAATATTGATCTTAACAGCCCGAAGATACTTTCGGCTGATGAGTTTGAAAAGATAAGAGCTACCGCTGCTGACAAGAAAATTGTCTTTACCAACGGGTGCTTTGATATTCTTCATGCCGGACATGTCGACTTGCTTGCGCGTGCTAAAGAACAGGGAGATATCCTTGTATTGGGGCTGAACAGTGATAAATCCGTCCGCTCCATTAAAGGGGAAAAAAGACCTGTTGTTTCGCAGCAGCAAAGAGCGTTTGTTTTGGCAGGGCTTGCCAGCATCGATTTTGTAATTATTTTTGATGAAGACACGCCTTATGAATTGATTAAAAAAGTTCAGCCGGATGTGCTTGTTAAAGGCGGTGACTGGACCGTTGATAATATAGTAGGGCGTGATGTTGTTGAAGGGCGCGGCGGTATTGTACTCAGTCTTGCGTTGCTTCCCGGGTATTCCACTACTTCAGTCATTCGTTTTATCAGAGAGAATGAAATTGAGTAATAAGTATCTTGTTTAACTCTTTGAGTAATTGTGTTAGGTACTTATTAAAGTTTTTTCAGCTAAATGTTTTAGAGCACTTGACAAGGTTGTCTGAGTTGGGCTATTTAGCTCGCCTCGCTTGGTAAAAAGGGCCAATAGCTCAGTTGGTAGAGCCCCCGGCTCATAACCGGATGGTCCCAGGTTCAAGTCCTGGTTGGCCCACCACCAAAATATCATATGGATGCATTTCAAAAACTATCCAGAATTTTACGACTTTCTATTTAAGAAAGATTATGTGCTCCCAGGGGGTAGCCCCGCGGGAGCATCTTCTTTTCTTCGAAATTGATATTTTGTGGTATTAGCAGGTGAGAGGACTTTTTTGTTTTATAAGTGCATTTGTCAGTAACGGCGCGAGAGTGTACGGTGGTTTTTATGAAAACATCGAATGTAATCAGTCTTGTTGAAACGTTTGCACCATCAGGCTATGCTGCTTCGTGGGATAACTGCGGTGTGCAGATTGTCGGTCCTGAAAGAGAAATTAAAAAAGTGGCAGTGGCTCTTGATCCTATGCCCCATGTTATTTCCAGAGCCTTGGATTGGGGCGCAGATTTTATTCTGACCCACCATCCGCTGGCAATCGATCAAAGACTCCCTGCGAAGCTTGATTGGTTTCGGGATGTAATGAAACAGGTTCTTTGTGCAGATGTAACTCTTTGCGCCGCACACACATCGCTTGATGTTCAGTTCGGTGGAGTTGTCTCGTGGCTTGGGCGTGAGCTTGAGCTTCAGGATCTTAAGGTTCTTGATGTCGTTGCAGAAAATGATGCGGGTGAAATCCTCGGATACGGCTGCATCGGCGATCTGGAATCTGTTCTGCCTCTTGAAAATTTTGTAGAACGGGTAGCTCTTGCTACAGGGTGCGAGGTCATCGCAGTCAGCGGACCGGCTCCTGAGAAAGTCAAAAGAGTTGCCATGTGCCCGGGTTCAGGGTCATCGCTTATGGATAAGGCTTTTGCACAGGGTGCGGATGTTTTTATCACCGGCGATGTTAAATATCATTCGGCGCAAGAGAGTGTCGGAGCCGTTCTGGATGTGGGGCATTTTTCTCTTGAAGAGGAGATGATGCGCCGCTTTGCTGTTGTTTTAGAGCAGAATCTGGAAGACGGCGTTGAAGTAAGATTTTTTACCGGACACAATCCATTTGCCTATTATGTGCAAGGAAAGGGTGTCTGTAAGTCCTAAGCAGGACTTTTATAACTCTAGAGAAAGTTAGGGCTTCGTATAGGCCTTACGAAGTTTTAAATGTGTTTTTATTACGGGACAGGCGGGCATAGACTGCTCATTAGTTTCCGAACATCGATGTAGCGTAGATTTGTATGAATCATTCGCAAAAGGGGACCCATAATGTATGAAAAACAGGTAGAACAGCTTGTAGTTTTGCAAAAGGTTGATGATGACATTCTTCTTCTTGAAGCAGAAATCGACCAGGCTCCCAAGGATGTGGCAGCTCTAGAATCTCGCCATGCTGCGCTTGAAAAGCGTAAAGAACAGCTTGAAGAGAAACTTGCCCACCTGAAAGAGCAGCAGAAAAAGCTCGAATTTGAAATCGAAGATGATGGCGTAAAAGTCAAAAAGAGCAAAAGCAAGTTGATGCTGGTTGGCACAACTAAAGAATATCATGCAATGATGCGTGAAATGGATAGCCTCGAAAAGCTCAACAGACTGCGCGAAGAAGAAAAAATAACTGTTCTGGAAGAAATTACTCGCCAGAACGACATGTATGCTGAGAATAATGCGAAAATCGAAGCTCTGAATGAAGAGCTTGCAGAAAAACGTATTGGACTTAAAACTAAACTTGCCGGTGCGCAGTCTAAGCTTGATAAACTTAACAAGCAGAGATCTAAATGCGGACAGGTTGTTCCTGCTCCGATTCTCGGCAGATATGAATTTATCCGCTCACGTTTAGCTCATCCGGTAATCGTTCCTGTAATTGACTCTTTTTGTACCGGTTGTAATATTATGATTCCTCCGCAGATTTACAACAGCCTACAGGAAGGAAAGCAGATTATCAGCTGTCCTAACTGTCAGCGTCTTACTTATTGGCTGCCTGGTGAACCAGAACCGGAAGTAGTTAAGCCTAAAAAAGCAGCTAAGCCTAAAAAAGGCGCTGCCGCAGAAGACGATAGCTAGAGATTTGAAAGTTAAATAAAGTTGAGGGGAGTTTTACTCCCCTTTTTTTTGATGGAGTTGGACAGATCATCGCCGCGGGTAACACCGGGGAGGAAAGTCCGGGCTCCGCAGGGCAGGGCGCTGGGTAACTCCCAGCGGAAGTGATTCCGGGAAAGTGCCACAGAAAACAGACCGCCCCGGTGTTTTATACACCGGAGTAAGGGTGAAACGGTGGAGTAAGAGCCCACCAGCGGCCATGGTGACATGACCGGCTAGGCAAACCCCGTCCGGAGCAAGACCAAATAGAAAAGCGCTTGAGGCCGGCCCGGCTGAAGCTTTCGGGTAGGTTGCTTGAGGCGTATGGTAACATACGTCCTAGAGGAATGATGATTATCCCGTTTTTGCGGGAACAAAACCCGGCTTACAGTCCGACTCCATCTTTTTTTGACTCTTCCCTTGATCATATTTGATTTTTTCCTGCGGGCGTGGGAAGAGTGCGGATAAGGGAGAATTATATGAGTAAATCCGGTGAAGTCTGGGCTGTTATTTTAGCCGCAGGCAGTGGAACACGCCTTGCTGCATCTGTCGGCGGGGTAAAAAAACAATTTCTTTTATGGAAGGGCTTTCCGCTCTTCTGGCATTCTGCCATTACTTTTTCAAATACACCGCGTATTTCAGGACTTGTTTTTGTTTTTCCGCCTGATCAGGTTGAAGAAATGAAAACAGTTGTTTCAGGGTTTGACGGATCGGATTCACTCGGGCTGCCGTTTAAAGTTGTAGCCGGAGGAGTCAGGCGTCAGGATTCCGTTTTTAACGGACTCAGCGTTTTACCTCCCAAATGTGAATATGTTCTGGTTCATGACTCTGCCCGTCCTTTTGCTTCAGGTCCTCTCACTTCCAATATTATAGATATGCTTAAAAGCGGTCTTCCAGCTGTTATTCCGGCAGTTGAAGTGACTGATACAATTAAAGAAATTGACGGAGATACTGTCAAACAAACTTTGGTTAGATCAAACCTTCGCGCTGTTCAAACTCCGCAGGGCTTTTCTTTGCGTGTTCTTATTGCCGCACACAAAATGGCGGGTGAGAAAGAGTGGGATGTAACGGATGACGCGTCGATGGTTGAAATGCTCGGGGGCCAGTCAGAAGATAGTGAAACGGCCGGAGTTAAAGTCCATATTTGTGAGGGAGAGGAGTCGAACGTGAAGATTACAAATCCTGAAGATTTGAAAAGACTTGAAGAAAAAATTCCACCCGTTCCCTGTGTCGGCTGGGGATACGATGTGCACCGATATGGTTCCGGACGGCCGATGGTTATCGGCGGCGTGCCGATTCCCGGTGGACCGGAGGTTGTTGCCCACTCTGATGGAGATGTTCTCCTGCATGCTCTTGCGGATGCTATTCTCGGCCTTTTCGGCGGCGGTGATATCGGGCTCCATTTTCCTGATACCAGCGCGGCCTGCGATAATATGTCCAGCGGCATAATTCTTACAGAAGTTTTGGCAAAAGCTGATGAAGCCGGAGTTGAAATAGTTCATGTCGATTTGACCGTCATCGCTCAGATACCGAAGCTTTCCCCTCACCGAAATCTTATTCAAAAAAATATTGCGTCACTCATGGGGCTTGATAAGTCGCAGGTTAATGTAAAAGCAACTACCGAAGAAAAACTCGGTTTTACCGGTGAAAAAAAAGGCATTAAAGCCGTTGCTGCTGTGACAGGATTGAAGCGGATTGTTAAAGGCTGAGATCATGAGTGAAAAGAGTACAAATAAATACTTGAAAGCTTTCACTCTGACTCTGGCGATAATAATTATTGCCGGAGTTGCTGGCTATTTTAAGCTGCAAGATTACTCTGCTCAAAAAGTAAGAGAGGTTGCAGCCAGATATTCTGATATTGCAAATATTGATTTCGACCGCGCCATGATAAACCCGTTTGACCGCAGCGTAAAAGTCTGGAATGTTCGTTGCGACTTTGCAGTCGGCGGAACTTGCTCGGCAAAAGTTATTTCAGTTAAAAAGTTTGACGATTCACATAGGTTTCCTTACTTTTTCGAAGGCGAGGCTCAGGGTGTGACCGTTCCTGTTGATTTTATGAATATGGGAACTTTAACCCGTGATTTTCGTAAGATGGGTTATGATGAGCTGTCTTTTGACCTGTCGGCTGACTACATATATGAGGATAAAGCTAAACAGCTGTCAGTACATGATCTGCACTTTAAAGGTGAAAACTTTTGCGAGCTGAATATAGGATTTGACCTTGAAAATGTTAAGCTGGATAGGCCGGGAATTAGCGGTTTAATCGGAGTAAAGGTTTTAGACGCCGGAATTATCGTGCATGACGATTCTCTTATTTCCAGAATGATTGAGTCGTCCGCTTCTTCAGCTAAAGTCAGTCTGGATGACTACCGCAAAGGGGTGATTGAAGATCTTCAACTTAAAATGCAAAAATCCCGAAGCACTGGAAACGGCTACGCTGAAAATTTTTATGGGGAACTCATGAAGTTTATAGCAAAACCGGAATATTTCGTTTTACGCTTTGAGCCTGCTAAACCTGTTCCCCTTCTCTACGCTTTTATGGGCAACAGCTTTGAAAATTTACTCAGTTTATACGGAGTTACAGCCTCAAGCGATCCTGTAATACAAGGAAAATGATAAGTTTTTAATTGGTTTTGACTTAGTAATAATTGGCAATTAGGTTGAATTTTTAGGACCAGCAAAGAGAACAAGGAGTGGCTATGCGCCTTTATAATACACTTGAACGTAAGAAAGAGGAATTTGTTCCTTTAAATGGCAATAAGGTCAGTTTGTATGCTTGCGGTATCACCGCTTATGACCTTTGTCATATCGGGCATGCACGCTCCTCGGTTGTTTTCGACGTTTTAGTACGGTATCTGCGGTACAAAGGGTATGATGTTACATTTGTACGCAACTTTACTGATATTGATGATAAAATAATCAACCGCGCAAATGAATCTGGTGTCTCTGCTGCAGATCTTGCTGAAAAATTTATCGGTGAGTTTTATGTGGATATGGATAAACTGAATATTCTTCGCGCTGATATTGAACCGAAGTGTACTGAGCATATTCCTGAAATGTTGGCACTTACTCAGACTCTTATCGATAAGGGGCATGCTTACTCAACTCCTTCCGGTGATGTTTATTTTAAAGTCCGTTCTTTTGAAGGATACGGCAAGCTTTCCGGTAGGAATATTGAAGATTTGCAGTCCGGAGCACGGATTCAGCCCGGTGAAGAAAAAGAAGATCCACTTGATTTTGCTCTCTGGAAAGCAGCAAAACCGGGTGAACCTTCATGGGAAAGTCCTTGGGGACAGGGACGTCCCGGCTGGCATCTTGAATGTTCAGCCATGAGCGAAAAATATTTGTCACTTCCTTTCGATATTCATGGTGGCGGGCAGGATTTGAGTTTTCCTCATCATGAAAATGAAATTGCCCAGAGTGAAGCCGCAACCGGAAAGCAGATGGCTCGTTTTTGGGTGCATAATGGATTTGTGCAGATTAATTCAGAAAAGATGTCAAAATCTCTCGGCAACTTTTTTACTATCAGAGATATCCTTGCTAAGTTTCTGCCTGAATCGCTTCGTTACTTCCTGCTAACAATGCATTACCGCAGCCCTCTTGATTTTTCTTTTGAAGCTCTTGAAGATGCCGAAAAAGGCATTCGCCGCGTATATGTAGCCATGGAACAGATGGAAGAAGCTCTTGATAAAGATAAATGGTCCAAGGCGGCCTTACCAGCTGAAGTGTTGGCTGAGCTTGAAGATGCAGAAAATGGCTGGGATGCTGCAATGGAAGACGATGTGAATACTGCCGGCGCAATGGGGCATATCTTCACAATTATCCGTCTTGCCGGACGCATCGCAGAAGATAAAGCTTGGCGCAAAAGCGAAGGCGGACGCGACGCTTGGATTCGTATTCTTGCTGATATGAAAAAATGGGGCGGAGTTTTAGGTGTCTTCACTGAAAAGCCTCAGACGTTTTTAGCAAAGCTTAAACTTTGTATGCTTGAGCGCAAAGGAATTGAAGTTGCCAAAGTTGATGAGCTTGTTTCAGCTCGTCAGGAAGCTAGAAAAAATAAGGATTTTGCTGAATCTGACAGAATCAGAGATGCTCTCTTAGAGCTTGGAGTAGAAGTCAAAGATACTTCTCATGGTCCTGTTTGGGACGTAATCTAAATTCGCAGCACAACACCGAGCAGTTATTAAAGAAACCGGATTTTTCCGGTTTCTTTTTTTTGCATAGTCAGCACTTAAGTAGTAGTGATTCATGATCTAAGGAGCTGCCAGCAATGAGGATAGGATTAAAGACTAAGACAATAGTGAGTGTTCTGCTTATGTGTGCCATTATGCTGATAGCAACACTGAGCGGAATTAATCAATTTATGAATCAGAATTCTTATTTGATTGAAAAATCTTTGGCTAATAAGAATTTTGATCGTGCTTCATATGCAATTTCAAAATCAGCTGATGATTTAAGTCACCTTTGCCGTAACTTGGCATGGCGGGATGACTCCTATAAGTTTATGGAAGATCATAATGAAAAATTTATCAGCTCAAATTTTGTTCCGGATATGTTCAACACATTTGATTTAGATTTCATTTTGTTTATCGATAGTAATGGGAAAATATTTGAAACATATTTCCCTGTAAGAAATGATACAATTTTAGGTTGTTTTTTACTTAATGGATGCAGTGGAAATGAATTAGTGAAGTCCGTCGGTCCTGAAGGGGCATCAGGTCTTATACGAATTTCCCATTCAATCGTGCAGTTTTCAGCTCAGAAAATATTTAACAGCTTAAAAACTAAAGATCCTCGTGGAACTTTAGTTATGGGGCGTTTTTTCGGTGACAATGATATTGCTGAATTAGGAAGAAATCTTCGTATGGACCTTTCACTGACAGAATTACGAAGTAAAGATGGAAAAGAAGTTTTTTTTGAACATTCAGGCATTCGTGGGAGTTCTCTCATAGCATATAAGGTCCTGCATGATACTTTTGGTAAACAGTTAGTTTTACTTAGAATGAAAGCCTACGAAGGGTTTAATTCCATGGGTAAATCTATGAATCTTGGGCTTTCCCTTTATATGATTGCTGTCTTGCTGTGTCTTGGCATTTGTACATATTTCTTTGTAAATTTTATTTTTGTGTCGAGAGTTAGAAAGCTGAAATCTCAACTTGATGGAACCAGAACAGTGAGAGCTGGTGGCAAGAGAGACAGGTTGCAGGTGATTTTAAGCGGCGATGATGAGCTGACGGATCTTTCCAAATCAATAAATGAGACGCTGCAGCTTGTGCAGGAAGAAAAAGAACGTGCTGAAGGTGCAAATAGAGTTAAAAGTGAATTCTTAGCAAATATGAGTCATGAGATTCGCACTCCTATGCATTCGATTCTCGGAATGGTTGAGCTGCTTAAAGAAACAAAACTCGATGATGAGCAAAAATATTTTTTGGAAGTAGCAGGTACTGCCGGAGAATCATTGCTTGAAGTTATTAATGATGTTCTGGAAATTTCTAAAATTGAAGCCGGGCATTTGGAAATAGAGAAACATCAGTTCATACTTCGCGAAATGATCGAAAGAGTCGTATCCGTACTTAATGTTGAGGCAAGCAAAAAAGGTCTTAAGATTATCTGCAATATTGAAAATGAAGTTCCGGAAATAGTAACCGGTGACCCAACCAGGATCAGGCAGGTCTTAACTAATTTAATAAGTAATTCCGTAAAATTTACAGGGAAAGGGATTGTCGATGTTCGGGTTGTTGTCGGTGAGGACGGCAATATTGTTTTTTCCGTTTCGGATACAGGTATTGGAATACCTGCGGATAAAATAAGTGCGATTTTTGAAAGCTTTACCCAGGCTGATTCATCAACTTCACGGAAATACGGTGGAACGGGCTTAGGGCTTCCTATCTCCCGAAAGTTAGTCGAAATGATGGGGGGTAAGCTTTCAGCCGAAAGCACTGTTGGTGTTGGATCAAAATTTTCTTTCTTTGTTAATTTAAAATATTAAGACGATATCAGCTTTAAAGATTGATTATTGCAATTGCAATTGACTTTATCTATATGGTAGTTATTTGTAATGTAAACCCGAAACAATCTTGAGAGGTTTGATATGTCGAATTTATTAGCTCTTGCCGGAATTTTTGCCGGTGTATTTATCTTGCTTAAGGTGGTGCTGCCAAAGTTAGGCATCAGCCCCTGACAGCCTTCTGGCGGCTGCCGTGATCAGCAGTGCACACTGGAAGACAGGCCGAAGCAGAAAGACGATTAGTTTATGACAATTTATGAGTAAAGTTTTTATTAAAAGCCCTTGGACTTTGTTCAAGGGCTTTTGTTTTTATCAAATGTATGCACTGCGCATGCAGTTAATCAGGGTTTTAATCCGGCAGTCATATGTATGTTCGGCCATAATTCTTTTTCGTGCTGCTTTTATTATTTTATTTCGCAAGTCCGGGTGGGCAGAATATTTTTCGATCAATTCAGGTATTTCGTCTAAACTATAGTAGACTGCTATTTCTTTTTCCGGTTCAAATAATTTTTCCATTTGGTATCTATGATCTGTCAGAATAAACCCGTTACATGCTGGAACATCAAAGACTCTCTGATTGACAGCTCCTTTCATCTGCTGACTTGTGCAGTTGAAATTAATCTTTGAACAAGGATAAAAGCGGGGAAGATCTTCATAGTATGAAAGCTCTGAATGATATTCCCATGATTTTTCGTTTTTAAGAAGTTCATTCCAGCCGTTGTCTCCTACTATCATCGGTGAAAATCTTAGTGTCTGCTTTACACATTCAAGTCGATATTCGAGTGTTGCCTGCCAGATAATAAGTGTTTCAAAAGCTAGTTTTCTGTATGGAGAGTCCAGCTTCTCATAGTTTTGGATAAGCTCTGGAAAATCCGTCTTTAAATAATTATAAACTGACGGTTCGGATTTATTTGCAAATTCATGTGCAATTTCTTTCCAGCGAAGTTTCAATAGATCATCAAGCTTTGCGGCTTCAAGGCGGCGTGCTGTTTTATGAACCATTGAATTACCGACAAAAGAGACATCTCTGTCCCACTTGGGCTCACTGCACCCGTTACTTGGCTTGAATCGTGTCTGATCTGTTCCGAGCGGAAGGTGAAAAATATTTTCAAACCCCATATCCCTTAGAGAATCCATTCGGTCAGCATCCCACGTAAATATGGCCGTATTGATGTCAGCCTGTGCTTTATACAGCGGAAGCAGTAGCATAGGATTATCGACAAACCAAGAGGCTAAAGGAATATTGAACTTGTGAAGTAAGTTATTTAAGACACCTTCTTGATCAACACCTAAGTGATTAACGGTCAGAACAAAATCCGGCCTGAAAATGTTAAGCGCAGAAGAAATTCTCGAGACAAAGGCTTCAAGGTCCATCTCTTTGGCGTCCATATTGATGAACATGTGGGGAATGGATTGCCTTTCACAGGCCGCGACGATTTCACCCATCAAAAAATACTGGCTTGTCAGGAGAAGTATTCTAGGATTTTCAGATTGGAACTTCGGCCATGACGGAGTTTGAGATTCAATTGCGGAACCTGACTCAATAAGCCTGGTTACTTCTGCATAAAATGGTGAAAGTCTGAGGTAAAAATGGATAGTAAGCAGCTGAATTTCAAGGTTGTATTGACGTTTGAGTTCTAAAATATGTCTGACTGCATTGGCCGGTGAAGAAGTATTTATCCAGCAGACATTCTGATGATTTTGAAATTTTCTCTTTAAATCACTGACAGCAAGAATCGGTTCTTCACAGTCAAGTATGAGCAGTGGTCGTTTTGTCTGTTCAAGTAAAATCTGTGCGGCAATTCCGAGTCCTGATCCTATGAGAAGCGGTATTTTTTCCGCGGTGACTTCCGAGGCCAGTCTTGCCTCCTTCTCAGGTCCGAACTTTCCCCACATGTGTTTTGTTTTATTAGCTGCTGAAATGCATATGTCATGCAGGGCTGAATCTTTAGAGATAGCACGGACGGAGTAAGTCTTAATCATTTAAAAGTCCTACCATGAATCTGCCGCAGGTTTGTGATAGAAAAATTCAATCCTTCTATTTTTCTCTCTGTTGGCAGGAGTATCGTTTTTTACAAGCGGCTGGGTGTCTGCATATCCTACAGCTTTAAGCCTTTTGGTCGATATATCGCCATGCTCAGCTATATACCGTAAAGCTCTGGCCGCTCTTGCAGACGAAAGCTCCCAATTGGTCGGGAATTTTTCTGAACCTGTTTCAGAGTTGTCCGTATGGCCTCTGACAACCAGATCGTAATTATTCTCTTTAAGAACACTTATAACTTTGTTGAGGGTTTTTTCCGCACCTGGTTTTAATGTGGCTGTACCCGGCTGAAAAAGTGATGCGCTGTCAGTGCTCATCAAAACTCCGTCACGATCTGCATTTACACCTGAAGATTTTCTGGTGGCTGCGTCTTCATTAAGCAGTGCTTTAATGTGCAGGACAAGTCCGAGCAGTCGCTTGTCGTTGCTGTCCATTTTTATTTCTTTGCGCTCAAGATCCGAAGGAGTCAGTGCTAGAAAATCCGCTTCAGGTCGTTCAATTGTTACACCGAAAGCATCTTGAATTGACCCGAGAAGTTCTTTAAATTTTTCGGCATCATTTGACGCAAAAGATAAGAGTAATACAAAAAAGCACAATAAAAGAGTAACCATGTCCGCAAATGTTGCCATCCATGGTGGTAATCCTTCCTCTGGAGGCGGATCATTGTTTTTCGGCTTAAGAATTACTATTTTCGGCATGGCAGGCCTATATTTTAGGACATTGCGTCGCGCATGGCCGGAGCAAGGAATGCTTGAAGTTTTTCCTTTACGATAGAAGGGTGTTCACCTTTTTGGATAGCAATAACTCCTTCAACCATAATCTCCATGTAAAGTGATTCTTCAAAAGAGCGTTCTTCAAGTTTTTTGGCGAGAGGTAGAAAGACTACGTTGGCAAGAACTGCTCCGTAAAGAGTTGTCAGCAATGCAACTGCCATAGCAGGGCCGATAGCATCCGGGTTACTGAGGTTGGAAAGCATATTAACCAGACCTATCAGTGTACCGATCATACCGAAGGCTGGAGCCATCGCTCCCATCCCTTTCATTACAGACTGTCCTTGAAAATGCCGCTTCTTCATGAAATCAATTTCAATTTCCATGATAGCACGGACAATGCTGTCATCAGTACCGTCAGCCACAAGAATGACTCCTTTTTTCAGATAAGGGTCATCTATCGCAACTTTTTCCAGCGCGACAAGACTTTCTTTTCTTGCAGTTTCAGCAAGGGCGACAATTTGATCAATAATAGCTTTCGGATCGCGTGATTTAGCGAAGAATCCTTTCAGGGCGATTTTAAAAGCCTTCAGCACAACTCCCATCGGGAACATTATAAAGACCGAGGCAAATGTTCCTCCGAAAACGACAACAGCAGAAGGCGCATCAATAAAGCCTGCCGCATTTCCTCCCATCATGATGGTTGCGACAACGAGGCCTAATCCGCCGACAATTCCTATTAGAGTTGCAATATCCATAAGTGTTTATTTTTTTAGCGCGGGAGAACCCACTTTAATTTCATGGTTTTCGTAATAGAAAAAAACATTTTCCAATGGTTCATTCACCTGTAAAAATGCCTGCCCGATACTGATTTCAACACCAACTTTAACAATTCCCGGAACCATTATTCTGCATGTATCAAGTCTTGCAGTCTGTTCAAGCTTATTCCACAATTGCTTTTTTTTGTTCTTCAAGTAGCTTATTTTCACTTTACATTTATCAATTTTATCTTTGTATTCAATTTCAGAACTGGACCCGTTTGGAAGCTTGCCGGAGTAATCGGTTATCTGCTCAGTAAGCTTATCTATCTGCTCTGAAATTTTGTCTATCTGCAAGAGCATAAGCGGGCTGTAGCCGACAATTAACTGAGCCGGAGTGCTGAGACCTCCGCCAAGTTGTTCGCCCACATAAATGTACTGGTTGCTGTAACATGGTCCACCGCAAAGCCTGCCTTTGACAGCCAGTTTGCCTTCACAATAAATTTTAGTGTGCATGCAACTATTATCAATGATAATATTCTTACCGCTTACAAGCGTAGCATTTTCGCAAAATTTAGTCCTTAAACTATTTTTTGTTTCAATATGGGCTTCTCCGTGTCCCTTGATGCCCCCGTCGCATTTTAAAAATCCGCCTGCATTGACTTTTGCCCGTTCTATAACGCCTTTTACGTTGATATTGTAGGCTCTTATCTCTAGACCTGATTTGATTGAGCCATGCACAATCAAGTCGCCGACAAAGAAAATATTACCGGTGTTTAAACCTGCGTTCCCTCTGATATTGAGCAGTTCTTTTACTGTGATCAGCCCGTCATCATTATAAAAAACGTACCCGTTACGGGTAGCAATTAGTTGCTCACGATTTTCCGGATTGCTCGTGGTGTTTGGACCTCTAGGAAATTTTTTTTCATGATAGGATCTGTACTCACTTGAAATTTCTCCGTTGTCATCGTCTTCCCACTGAGCAAGGACTTGTCCGATTACAACACTTTGAACATATCCTATATTATAAAAATCTACGCTTCCGTCATCTTTTTGTGTTGGTGTTAAGTGTTGATGATCGAAGTCAGGATTAAAGAAATGTTTAAGTCTTGGCATGTCCTTTCCCATAAGATGCTTAAAAATCTAGGATATCTCTAGTTCGTCATCAATCAGATTGAAAAATGAGATTAGTCTGACAAGTTCTAATGTCTTACATATCTGCTCACTCGGGCGCAGTAGATACATATTTTTATTAAGGCTTTTTAGTCTGGAGTTCAGTGATACAAGGAATCCTATTCCTGAGCTGTCTAAAAAATGGGCTTCAGAAAGATTTGCAATAACAATTTTAATTTCAGGAGAGTTGCTTTTAGCTTCAACATTACTTTTAAAGCCGTGAAGCGATTCAATAGTAATTTCTTTTCCGAATTTTAGAGTCATTACTCCATCGGATATAGTTATTCTTTCGTCTTCCATTGATCTTCCTCTATTTTCCGAGTTAGCCTGATTATGTTCTTGCCATTTTCTTTAACAAGTTCGAAGGAATCCATCAATTTTGACATAATGAACATGCCGCGTCCTCCTACCGCTTCCGGCGAAGGCATGGAGAAGTCAATTGATTCAGAACAAAGACCTTTCCCCCAGTCCGCAATTTCCAGAACAATGTGATCCGGCGGGAAAATTTCTATTTTAAGTTCCAGCTTGTTGCAGTCAGCGATTTTTTCATAAGCGTGTCTGGCTACATTGGAGCATGCTTCAGTCAAAACCAAGTCTATGTCGTGAAGTATGTTTTCATCTAAAATGAATTTTTTAAGTATGAGAACGGCTCTTCTGGCAATTTCTCTACTTTCTTCAGGGTTGGGAACCGCTTCCAGCACAAAACTATGCATGAATGCTCCAATGTCCTTACTGAACGGAAATGTCGCTCCGATCATGTGTTGCAATTGTTGTCGACATGAGTAGCTGATTTATTAACCCTAATCCTCTCTTTTTCGCTAAATAAGTCAAGCTAAAAGCAGAATCTCAGGTGAAATCGCGTGAGTCCAGAATAATCGTAACAGGCCCCCAGTTAACGAAGTCCACGTTCATCATAGCTCCGAATTCGCCCGTTTCGACTTTGCCTGGAGCTTTGATTCTAACAGCCTCAGTAAGTTTTTCAAATAATGTTTTTGCCAGATCAGGGGCAGCCGCTCCGGTAAAAGACGGTCTTCTTCCGTTGCGGCATGATGCGTAAAGTGTAAATTGCGAAACAAGCAGGATGTCTCCGCCAAAGTCTTCCAGAGACTGATTCATTTTTCCCTGTGTATCTTCAAATATTCGAAGGCCGATCATTTTATTAATGATTGTTTCCCAAACTTTTGAATCAGGGAGATCCGCGGTATCTTCTTTTCCGAATCCCACCAGCACCATTATTCCGTTACCTATAGATCCAACGGTATTTGGTCCGACATCCACTTTAGCTCTACTGGTTCTTTGTATAACTAAGCGCATTGTATTAAATTTCGCTGTATGTCGCTACTGATGATTCATTTTCAGAAACAGAAGCGTAAATCAGCTTGATTTCGTCTGTCTCAACTCTTTTTTTCATTTCTTCATATACATAGCGCGCCAGATTTTCCGAAGATGGATTTCTGTTTTTGAAATACTCGATTTTGTTAAGGTCTTTATGATCGAGTGTTTCTAAAACATCCGCTAGTTCGGTTTTAAGCACTTTGAAGTCCATAACTATTTCTACTTCAGGATCAAGTTTACATCCTTCCACTTCAACTTCTACACCGAAATTATGGCCATGCATATTTTCGCATTTCCCGTTGTAGTTTCTTAACTGGTGAGCCGCTGCAAAGTCTTTTTTTACTTTAAGTTTCCATTTTCCCTGTTTCATTATCATCTCCATGTATCTTATATATTATTAACGAAATTTTTAGCCTGCCTGTACTGAACCTTTTTTACGCCATGAATTGAATTCTTTCCAAAAGTCTCCATTGGGTCTTATTGAATAAGATGGCCCAAGCCGCAGAGAGCAGATTGCTTCTTCCAGAAACAGTTGCAGCGTTACCGGAGCAGAGCCCGGGTATCCTCCGAGGATTGCTTTCAGTTCTTTTATCCCTTCTTCAGAGCAGTGCGCGCCGTTAACGGGAAGTGGGACCGCTTCCTGACATCCGGCCTGAGCGTTAGACAGCAAACTTACTTCTTCTGCTAGAACTTTTGCCTGCTTAGGTGCATCCGAGGGGGCGTCTTCCTGATCACGCAGGTCGATTTTACCTTTTACGAGCAGCGGTTGATCCTGCGTTAAAAAATGTCCTGCAACGGCAAAAGTGTTCGGCAGCATGGTCAGCTCACCGGATCCGGTCATATCCTCCATTTGACAGAAGGCCATTTTGTCACCTTTCTTGGTGACATATTCTTTATATGACGGAATTATTACGCCGAGTCTGACCTGTGCTCCGTTACTCATTTGTTTACATTCATCAATTGTAACGATGCCGAGACGTTTCATCTCATGGCGGTAGGCCAGCAGAGGATGGCTTGTCAGGAAAAAACCGAGAGCTTCTTTTTCAAGTTTAAGTTTTTCCTCGTCCCCCCATTCTTCTGCGTTAAATTCATCAAAAGTTACAGGGGCAGGTTCGCTGTCAGCTCCACCTGAGCCTCCGAGCATATCAAGCATGTTGAGCATACCTGATTCTTTTTCCTTGGTTTTTCTCTGACCGTAGGAAACAGCTTTATCAAGACCTGCCATCAGGCCGGCGCGGGTTACGTCTAAGCTGTCCATAGCTCCGGCTCTGATAAGATATTCAATGACTCTTTTGGTTACTCTTCGCAGATTAACTCTTGAACAGAAATCAATCAGGCCGGCGAACGGGCCGTTCTTTTCCCGCTCGATAACAATTTCATTAATAGCTTCTTCGCCGACGTTTTTAATCCCGGCCATTCCGTAAATAATATCACCTTCATGAACAGAGAATCTGGCCTTGCCGAGATTGATATCCGGTTGACGGACAGTAACCTCAAGGTCACGACAGGCGTTGATGTATATGATGATTTTTTCGGTATTATTCATTTCAGTACTCATTAGAGCTGCCATGAATTCTACTGGAAAATGCGCCTTAAGGAAGGCTGTGTAATATGAAATAAGTGCGTAGGCTGCGGAGTGTGATTTGTTGAAACCGTAAGCCGCAAATTCTTCCATAAGGTCGAAAATAGCGTTGGCCGTTTTTTCAGGAATCTCATTTTCCCTGGCACCTTCAAGGAATCTGACACGCTGTTTGGACATTTCATCAGGGTCTTTTTTACCCATTGCACGCCGGAGCAGGTCACCTTCACCAAGTGAATAGTTGGCGATGGTCATAGCCGCCGCCATAACCTGTTCCTGATAAACAATAACCCCGTAAGTTGAGGCCAGACTGGCTTCCAGAGTAGGGTAGAGATAGCTTACTTCTATTTCACCGTGCTTACGCTTAATAAATTCGTCAACCATGCCGGAACCGAGCGGCCCCGGCCGGTACAGGGCAAGCATGGCGATAATATCTTCAAAGCAGTTCGGCTTGAGCATGCGCAGATATTTACGCATTCCCGAAGATTCAACCTGGAAAACACCGTCAGTGTCACCTTTGCAGAAAATATCGTAAGTAGCCTGATCATCCAGAATAAGGTTTTCGAGATCCGGAGCTTCTTTGCCCTGTTCGCGTATGATATCAAGACAGTCTTCGACAACAGTCATGGTCCTCAGGCCAAGAAAGTCGAATTTGATCAGACCGACTTTTTCAACCTTTTTCATGTCGAACTGGGTAACAACTTCGCCTTTTTTACCGAGGTAAAGGGGAAGATAGTCCATCATGGGTTTGTCTGATATAACAACACCTGCCGCATGAGTTGATGCGTGGCGCGACATTCCTTCCAAACGTTTGGCTATATCTATCAATTTGGCAATTTTCGGATCAAAATCTGCCATGTTCTGCAGTTCAGGGACAGCTTTAACCGCATTTTCAACATTGATTTTAGCTTTACTTACGCCGAGCATTTTAGCCAGCAGCCCCGGATCATCGGGGATAAGCTTTGCAATCTTATCCGTTTCGGCAAAGGTCATTCCCATGGCGCGGCCTACGTCTTTGATAACCGCTTTCGCTTTCATGGTTCCGAATGTGGTTATCTGCGCTACGTGGTCCCATCCGTACTTTTCAGAGCAGTACTTAACTACTTCAAGCCTTCTGCGTTCGCAAAAGTCAACGTCGATATCAGGCATTGAAATACGTTCGACGTTAAGGAATCTTTCGAAGAGCAGATCGAACGGAAGCGGGTCGATGTTGGTGATACGCAGTGACCATGCAACGATGGAACCCGCCGCGGAACCACGGCCCGGTCCGACAGGAATGCGGTGATCTTTTGCCCAGTTGATAAAATCCTGAACAATAAGAAAGTATGCGGGAAACCCCATCTCAATGATGACGCCCAGTTCATAATCGAGTCTTTTCCAATATTTTTTTTCATCAACTTCATATGGAAGCTTGGACAGCCTTCTTTTCAAACCGTCACGGCAAAGTTTTTCGAATTCAGAGTTGATGGTCATCCCTTCCGCAAGCTCGTATTCCGGAAAGTAGTAATTGCCGAGTTCAATTTCCAGATTGCACATTTCCGCGATGCGCTGAGTGTTGGCTATGGCTTCAGGAACGTGTGCGAAATATTCTTCGAATTCTTCAGGGGCCTTGAAGTAAAGTTCATCGGTATCCATACGCATTCTTTTTTCAGCATCCACAGTTGTCTGGGTCTGAATGCACAGGAGCAGGTCGTGAGCTTCGTAGTCATCTTTGGTCAGATAGTGACAGTCGTTAGTGGCAACAAGAGGTAAGCCTGTGCGGTTGGCACACTCGATCAGCAGTTTATTGGCGTCTTCCTGTATAGCTAGCCCGTTGGCCTGAATTTCAATGTAAAAGTTGTCAGGGAAAATCTGGGCATAAGTCTGCGCCATTTTAACGCCCGCATCGATTCCTTCATTCATCAGCGATTTGCACACTTCACCTGCAAGGCAGGCAGAAAGGCAGACCAGTCCTTCACTATATTTATTGAGCAGGTATTTACTTACGCGCGGTTTGTAGTGAAATCCTTCAAGGTATCCAAGAGATACAAGCTTGATAAGATTTTTATATCCTTGCTGATTTTTAGCTAAAAGTATCAGGTGATACCGCTCCCTGCGATCTTTTCTTTTGTGCGCGTCCTCGTCATCAATGTCGCCCGGGGCCACATATACTTCACAACCGATAATAGGTTTTATGCCCATTTCAAGCGCAGTCATATAGAACACCACGGCTCCGAACATGGTTCCGTGGTCGGTAATGGAAACAGCAGGCATTCCTAAATCTTTAGCTCGCTGACATAAATCCTTAATGCGGATAGCACCGTCAAGCAGGCTGTATTCGGTGTGAACATGTAGATGGACAAATTCTGACATATATTATTCCTGATAGTGAGATAGTTTTCTAAAGTCGTTTGAAGTGGTAGTATTTGCTTTAAGCTGGACTAGTCAACACGATTTGGGCAATTAATGAAATCAGTTTATCGTCCATGTTGAACCCCTGTTTAAAATATATATATTTGTCAGGATGTTGAATATGGTTAATACCAGCTTAGTCTCAGCCAATAATAACTGCACAGGTAAAATATCCGCATGACATCCCTACTATATATATATGAACGTGGTCCTTTGCTTTTGCTTTTTGCTACCGGATACATTTTGTATAGGGTTATCGCCGCCGTCCGGCTGCCAGAATATTTCTCGGAAAAGGCGGTAAGCCTGAGCCGCGGAAGAGCTGACTATCTTCTATTGTCGCTGATATTCGTTTCAGCGGGAATGTCTATGTTCATCCCCAATGCCGTAACCGTGCTTGCAATGATTCCTGTCATCCGCAAACTCGACGCGGAACTTGAATCAATGACAACGCCTTTGACGCTATCTATTATATATGGAGCAAATATCGGCGGCATGGGTTCGCTTATCGGAAGTCCTGCAAACATGCTGCTTATTGGAGCCTTGGACTTTTTTAAAGTTGCCGGCAGGGATAAGATTACCTTCTTTAACTGGTTTATATGGGCCGTACCACTGGTTCTGTTGTTCCTGATGCTTGCATGGTTCACAGTACGGCTTGCTCTTCCAAAGGGCGGACGAACAATCCCTACAAAATTTCAGGGCAGGGCAAAATCTATTTCAATAAGACAGAAACGAGGTCTTAAAATCTTCGGCTTCTTTTTAGGATTCTGGTTACTGACTTCAGTTCTTAGGGAGTTTATTCCTGTATATGCTGAGTTCGAGTTCATAGCTGCCCTTATCTTTACAGCAATTTTTCTCAAAGTGATCTTTGGAAGAGTCCGTACAGGGTTAGCAGGTGCGGAGAGTAAAGGGTCGTTGATGGAATGGAGCAGCCTACTTGATGGAGTTCCTAAGCAGGGTATATTGTTTTTGGTGATTTTAGGAGCAGTCGTCGGACTCGTAAAGATTCTGGATATTGATATGTATGTTGCAGAGTGGTTCAAATCTCTTTTGAGCATGCTTGCTGTAAACGGGCAGAGCGGGTATTTGCTGTATCTGGTAACAGGTATGGTCGTAATCATGCTCACCGAAGTGATGAGCAATACGATTGTTTCAACTGCGTTCTTTGCAGTGGTCGCGCAAACAGCTGATTCCTTCGGCGCTAACACTATGGGGCTTATGATACTGGTTTCGATAGCTTCAACCTGTGCATTCATGACTCCCATAGCCACACCTTGCAATAGTCTGGCCTACGGGGAGATGCGAAAGGTGTCATTGCGAACTATGTTGGTGCTTGGACTTGTGTTGAATATATTCGGAATCTTGTTGCTGTCGGCGTGGGTGTGGAAGGTTATTCCTTATGTATATGGGTAGGAAGCGTATAGTAATTTAAACGATAGAGAGATTAAAATGGAATATACTGAGAAGTTGAAAGAGTATTTAAAGAAAGAAGGCGCTGACCTTGTCGGCGTTACAGATGTTCACTCACTATCCGAGTTGAAAACTATCCCTGACAACCTGCTTTCACCATTCACTCACGCAGTATCCATTGCCATGCGCATTCCGAGAGCTGTGTTTGATTTTATTATTGATCAACCGACACCTCTTTATAGTTCCATGTATCAGAATGTGAACAGATTACTGGATGAAGTCGCTTATAAGGGGGCGAAGAAGCTTCAGTCGGATGGATATCTTAGCTTGCCTATCCCGGCATCTCAGATAATTGATCATGAAGAATGGCATGGAGCGATCAGCCATAAAGCTGTTGCACGAATAGCAGGGCTTGGGTGGCAAGGTAAAAACCTGCTCTTGATAACGCCTGAATACGGTTCGAAGGTAAGGCTGGTTACAATCTTGACGAATGCACCGTTGTCTGTTGACTCTCCTATCGCTAATCGTTGCGGCAAGTGCAGGAAGTGTACAGAAGCGTGTCCTGCGGGAGCCATCAAAGACCGTTCAACAAAAGATTATTACAAGAGCCGTGATGAAGCATTGGATTTCAGCAAGTGTGTTTTGAAGCTGACTGGAGAGTTTCAGCATTTGCCAAACGTAAGTGGGTTAATTTGCGGGGTCTGTATTAAGGTTTGCCCATGGGGTAGCAAGTTGCGGTAGGGGCTACGTTTATGGCTTACAGTGTTAACCGGCTGTATCTTCATGGGATATCCACAATAATTCAAAAACCTGTTGACTGTTTGGAGTGATTTACATAGAACCTCTTTCTCGGGTCGGCAACGGCTGAACGCCACAGCACTTCCCGGGATTTTTTTTGACTGACCGGTCACAAAACGGTTGACATTGAGACGGTGATTATATAGTTTCCGACTCCGCGCTTCCGAAAGGGGCGTAACCGAGTTAAGTCTCGGAGATCATTGAAAAAAAAAGTTAAATTAGTTGTTGACTGAACGAGCTTACTTGAGTAGGTTTCGCCAGCTTCCTTTAAGGCTGAAAGCAGCACGAACACGAGTTGTTCGCAGGAAGAATGACAGTAAAAACTTTTAAAAAGTGATTGACAGCGAAAGCGGTTTGATTTAG